>JAGTUY010000417.1 GCA_018224455.1 Desulfosarcina sp. | reverse complement strand
CGGAAAGAAATAATTCCACAATATGGCGCCGGATTTTGGTTCGGCACCCAGGCACATCCGTCGGCGCATATCGGGATATGTGGCGGCGGATGTAACGCCGGTGACGGGCCAACAGACAAGCAAGATGTGGAATTATTTCTTTCCGAGGCCCTAAGCGCAGGGGGACATTCGGGTGAGCGAACCGCTGTCGGAGAAACGCCTCCTTTCTGTCAGCCGGGGAAAACTCACGGTAGCCACACCGAACCCGTTTAACCTCGACGTGTTCGGGGATATCACCCGTGCCTGCCAGATGCAGGTCAATGCCGTGGTGAGCCCGCGGTCGGAAATCGTCAAACTCATCGAAGCGTTTTTTGGCTTTCAACGATCAAGGTCTTGGATGACGATCGAGCTGTTTTCGCATTCGCATAAAACGAAAAGCCCGCCCCGAAAAGGGCAGGCTTTATCGTTATGTGACAATGCAGTATCTGTTTTAATTGATTGGCGTTCTGAATCGTTCTCCGGGAAAAATGACTTTCGCCGCATTGGTAATAATCACCGTGGATGTGGTCTGCTCCGTATGCAGGACGAGAAAGGTGCCGAAGTCAAGCGGTGGCAGTCTTTTTGAGCTGATCTCGTTCTTTTCCAGGACTGTTTTCTGCTTGCTGTAAATGCTGTATTGCTGGCCGACCTGGATGTTGTCTGCACTACCCTTATTGATAAACGCCAGCGTATAATCACCGGTCAAGTCCAAATGATCTTCGGAAATGATAATTTGTCCATCGATACCGGGGACGCTCGGCTTGAGTTCAATGTTTGAAGACCGCTGACGGTAAGGCATCAACATGTCGTCCACACGGATTGGCCGAAAAGACTTCAAAACCTCTGCGATTACCATATCCGGTTCCTTTTTCGTCACTTCCACGATGCCCAGAAGGTAATGCTGGGTTCCGATGGTTTCGGTTGAATCGCGTTCGTCCGTCGGTTTCATATGCCGGAAAACGGTATGCCGGCTCCCGGGAATGAGAACGGTTTGGGCGGCATCTCCTTCCGGACGGATATAGACCATGTCCCCTTCACTGATCAGGACTTTTCTCCCTTGAACCTCGAAAATGGTTCCCAAGGGCGCTACGGGTGGCTTCCGGATAAAACCGACACGGTCAATGGAAGGAAATACGAAAAACGGTGTAGACGCTTTTTTTACCTCGGCGGGCTGTACCGGCGCAACGGGCGCGGGTTGGATTACGGCAACGGGCTGGATGGCCTCGGTTTGCGTAATGGCCTGAGAGCCCGACTTTCTGTAAAGGCGGATTCGTTCTCCGGGGAAGATCCAGTGAGGATTGGTAATCTGATCATTGCCTTCCCACAGTTCTGGCCACAACCAGGGAGAATCGTTAAAATGCCTTGACAGATCCCAGAGGGTATCGCCTTTTTGGATCGTGTAGTAAAACCCCGTCTCACTTTCGACCACGTCGATCTTGTCTGCTGCCGTTGAAGGCGTTAAATACATCAGGGGCAGTAGCAGAAAAACGGCAATAAGAGCAGTTGAATTAATTCTGCGATTCATCAGAAACCTCATTTTTAGGTGGCATGAAAGCAATGATTGACTATTTTTTATTTTTTTCAGACAGCATTTAACCCATTATGAATCTGACCGCTTTGAACATGCATATGGGTCTCTCCAACTCATTTATCGGCCAGCGATGAAGAAATCTTTAGGAAAAACAATCAACCTTTTTTTAGATCGGGCTGCGAATACGGATATGCCGGGTGAGGCGCCTGGTAATGAGAAATAATAGCCAACCACCGTTTGTCTATAAAGTTTTGGATGTTTTTCAGTAACCTGATTTCTGATGGATTGTCAAGGATATAGCTGACAGCGCCTTGCCATGTTTTTATTCACCGGTGGGCTAAACGTGCCAACGGGGTTAAACAAAAAGCCCCTGCACGATCAACATGCGGGGGCTTTATATCTTTAACCGGATCTGGAGTGGCGCGGGGCGATGGCTTACATCATGCCGCCCATGCCGCCCATGCCGCCCATGCCGCCCATGCCGCCGCCACCAGCGCCAGCCATTGGGTCAGCGGATTTATCATCGGGCTTGTCGGCGATCATGGCTTCGGTGGTGAGCATCAGCGAGGCTACGCTGCCTGCGTTCTGAAGGGCGAAGCGGACCACTTTGGTGGGGTCGATAACACCGGCTGCGATGAGATCTTCATACGTATTGGTTTCCGCATTGTAGCCCATGGCACCTTCGGCGTTTTTCACCTTGTCGATAACCACGCTGCCTTCGAAACCAGCGTTGCCGGCGATTCGGCGCAGCGGCTCTTCAATGGCACGCATAACCACCCTGACTCCCAATTTCTGGTCGGCTTTGGTCTTGATCTTGTCCAGCGCGGGAAGGGTGCGGACCAGAGCGACACCGCCACCGGGCACGATGCCCTCTTCGACCGCTGCGCGGGTCGCATTGAGCGCGTCTTCAACGCGGGCTTTCTTCTCTTTCATTTCGGTTTCGGTGGCCGCGCCGACGTTGATAACGGCTACGCCGCCGATCAGTTTGGCCAGGCGCTCCTGCAGTTTTTCACGATCGTAGTCGGAAGAGGTCTCGTCGATCTGCGCACGGATCTGTTTGACCCGGCCTTCCAATGCGGAGCGCGCACCGGCACCGTCAACGATGGTGGTGTTGTCTTTGTCGATGGAGATGCGTTTACATTTGCCCAGGTCGGCAAGGTTCAAGCTCTCCAGTTTGATGCCCAGGTCCTCGGAAACCACCTGGCCGCCCGTGAGAATGGCGATGTCTTCCAGCATGGCCTTTCTGCGGTCACCGAATCCAGGGGCTTTGACAGCGGCCACCTGAAGGGTGCCGCGCAGCTTGTTGACGACCAGGGTCGCCAGCGCTTCGCCGTCAACGTCTTCGGCGATGATGACCAGCGGTTTGCCCATCTTGGCCACCTGCTCGAGCACCGGCAGGAGGTCTTTCATACTGCTGACTTTTTTCTCATTGATGAGGATGAAGGGGTCCTCCAGCGAAACAACCATTTTCTCGGGATCGGTCACGAAGTAAGGCGAGAGATAGCCCCGATCGAACTGCATGCCTTCAACCACATCCAGAGTGGTCTCCATGCCCTTGGCTTCTTCTACGGTGATCACGCCTTCCTTGCCGACCTTGTTCATGGCCTCGGCGATAATGTTGCCGATCGTTTCGTCATTGTTGGCCGAAATGGTTCCTACCTGAGCGATCTCTCGCTGATCCTTGGTCGGCTTGCTCATCTTGTGAAGCTCTTTGACGGCGACTTCAACAGCTTTGTCGATACCCCGTTTAATGGCCATGGGATTGTTGCCGGCGGCAACGAGCTTCTGCCCCTCTTCATAAATGGCGCGAGCGAGAACCGTTGCGGTGGTGGTTCCATCTCCGGCCATATCACTGGTTTTGCTGGCGACTTCCTTTACCATCTGAGCGCCCATGTTTTCAAACTTGTCTTCCAGTTCAATCTCTTTGGCGACGGTGACGCCGTCTTTGGTAACGGTGGGGGAACCCCATGACTTATCGATAACGACGTTTCTGCCCTTGGGCCCCAAGGTGACAACCACTGCATCGGCAAGCGCCTTGACGCCGTTGAGCATCGCTTCGCGGGCTTTCATATCATATTTAATTACTTTACCAGCCATTTTTCATTACCTCCATATTCTATCGTTAGTTGGGTAATCGTCTACTCAATGACGCCGAGCACGTCGTCTTCGCGCATGATCAGATACTCTTCACCGTCAATTTTCACTTCGGTTCCAGAGTACTTTCCGAACAGAATCCGGTTGCCGACCTTGATCTCCAGTGCCACACGCTTCCCGTCCTCACCGACTTTACCATTCCCTACGGCCTTGACTTTCCCTTCAGCCGGTTTTTCCTTGGCGGTGTCTGGAATAATAATGCCGCCTTTGGTCTTGTTCTCCTCTTCGACGCGCTGCACCAGAATTCGATCCTGCAATGGTCTGAGTTTCATGGTTCCTTCTCTCCTTTTAAGTTTAGAACTTGTGTTGATCACCAAACAAAACAAAGCCTCACAACTATTTTAAAGCAGGTCAGAGCTCATCACCTTATTTTAACAAATGTCGTCGCACACGCTGATTTTTTTTCAGGAAGACGAAAGATTCAACAATCTAATCACACGTCATGATTTGTAAAGAGTGGGTGCCACTTTTTTGTAAGCGGAAACCGCGAGTTTCTTTTTTTGTATGGTCGGTTTATTTCCCGGTAACAATGGATGACGCCGGGCGTGCATCATCAGGGCCACGGAAATCAGTCGTCACCCGTTTTGGCTTTGGATTCAGCGCCCCCGGCACTGGTTGGTTTACTGTCAGTGGTGGCCGGTTCCGCTTGTTTGCCGCTTGACGCCGTTTCTGGCTTTTTAGAATAATCGGTCACATACCAACCGGTTCCCTTCAAATGGAAACTGCTTTGGGAAATCAGTTTGTTCAGCTTTCCTGAGCAGTGCCTGCAAGTGGTCAAGGGAGCATCTGAAAATTTCTGAATTGCCTCTTCTATTCCTCCGCACTCCGCACATTGATATTCGTAGAGCGGCATGATCTAATTCTCCTGTAAAATATTGCAAAAATTAAATAAAATTAGGTGTTTTGCTTGAACAACTGCTTTAATATACGTCAATTTTCGTGCTTGTCAAGAAAATGCAGATGAAAATCAGGGGATGGTTTTTAATCCATCGAATGGGGGACGCCAGGCGACGTAAAAATCAAATACGGCACCCAGTCCAGCGCTCTGCAGGGGATCTAAAATGTCGTGTGTGATGCCGTGTACCCGGCGCTCTTCTTCCAGCTTTTCAACCTCGCTGGCATTGAAGTTTTGCTGAAAGCGGCTGAAGCGAACGATATGGACCAATTCATGGGTGACCACATACAGGGCGAAAGGGGAGAGTCCAATTTCAGGGCGCTTGCTAAGAACTTCAAGGATGGAATGATCCTGAATGCATATCTTATAGAAATCGTATGCGCTCGATCCTAAAACCCCCCCCTTGAGTTTGCCTTCATATCGAATGATCTGGGCGAAGGGACCGGTGATGATTTCATCTTCGGCCAGATCGGCGAGGGTTTTTACATCATATTTTGGTCGCAGCCACTGGCTTGCCGACATTTTATAATGGTTGCTGACCACCTCTTCGGCCATGGCCACGGCATTGTTGACAATCGTCAGTTCATCGTCTTTGAATGTGGATACAGGAAGCTTTTTCTTCATTGAATTCCTGTAGCATACCCCATTTCACGGATCAATGGCTTAATCGGGTGGACTTTCAACGGCAGCGCGCTGTTTTCGTTTTACTGTGCCGATGCTGACCTTTTAATCCCATGGTATTGTGGTTGATCGGTAGCAGGAAGTAAAAAATTATGGACAAGATCTGTGCAATGATATAAAAGAGCGTGCTTATCCAGTTATTTTATTATGAATGGGGGTGATCTGTTGGGCAGCGTGATCAAGAAACGAAGAAAAAAGATGCGCAAGCATAAACACCGAAAGCTGTTGGCCCGCACACGGCATCAGAGAAGAAAGGGTAAATAATGATACCTGCGCACTTCTGTGATGGACACCAATAAAAAAAGCACCGGCACAACGCGCGTCGGTGCTTCTGCTACCCTTTGGTTAAATCGTCGCTAAGGCCGTCCCGTCGTTTTCCCTTCGTAGCCCTTCATGTATTTGAAGATCTCAGAGTCCGTTGACAGGATAATTGAGCTGTTCTCGGAGAGCGCCTCGTTGTAAACTTCAAGTGTTTTCATGAAGGAATAAAATTCCGGATCCAACCCGTAGGCCTCAGCATAGAGTCTTGTGGATTCGGCATCCGCCTTGCCCATTAATTCCTGCGCCGTTCGGTAGGCTTCCGATTCGATGCGCT
>JAGTUY010000416.1 GCA_018224455.1 Desulfosarcina sp. | reverse complement strand
GTGACCGGCGTCATGTTGAAAAGATCTTCGGCCCGGGTGTTGAGCACCTCGGCCGTGCGTTGGGATCCCAGGGCGGCCAGCTCTTCCTTCTCGGCCTCGCTGATGCCGCCGTCGCGGGTTTTCTTGAAAAGCTCGATCTGACGGTCATTCACCCGAAAGGTATCGGGCTTCAGGGCCAGGCGCACGCCTTTGCCCGTGCGGCGGTTGAAGAAGGTGAATCCGACCTTGCCGTGGTCCTTGTAGATCAGGTTGCCCTTGCCGAAGGTGCAGCCGGTGAGCACCTGGATGGCATCCACGCAGCAGGCGTCGGTCTCCACGATGGCCACCATTTCTTCGTCCAGGGCGCGCTGCTCTTCGAGCCAGGCCAGGCCGGCGTTGGCGGCCACGTAGCCGATGGCCAGCCCCCCGCACACGTGGCCGTGGAAGGCTTCACAGCGTTTGAAATCGTCGCGCTCCATAATCTGTTGGGCGTTCATACCAATCTCCTTGTATTCGGTCTCTAACTCCCGATGAATCTGTGCCATCCAGGCCGGCATGCGGAGGTTCTCCTCCTGCAGGTAGCTTTTGGAATAGGGTTGGATATCGATGATGGGGCTTTTTTCCACCCCCACCGGATCGAGGTGCATGGCCGGCAGGTTGCCAGCAGCATTTCCCATAATAATCTCCAAAAACGTAAATCATAGTTGACCTGTCACCGGTTTCCCAAAACGACAGGGAAACCTTCACCGGTTGAAGCGATGAACGGTGCAACCGGGTTGTTCATAAATAACCCCCGACCGCGATTTTTGGCTGTCTTTGTTTTTTAGCAGCAATGCACCGTTGATTCGGAACAATCAGCGTTTGCCCGTCATGCCGGAGGATATCCACGCTAACGCCGTACACGGCCGCAACCATGTCGGCATCGATCTGATCCAAGCGGCCACTGGCAAAGACCCTGCCTTCCTTGAGAAACAGGAACCGATCCGCAAAACGCAGCGCCAGGTTCAAATCATGCATGGTCATTACAGCGGCAATTTGATGCTCTTTAACCACCCGGCCGATGGTATCCAATATGTCCAGTTGGTTTTTTAAGTCCAGACTGCTCGTCGGTTCGTCGAGCAGCAGGACCTTGGGTTCCTGAACCAATGCGCGGGCGATGCAGACTTTTTGCAATTCTCCCCCGCTCAATTCATCGATATGGCGCAGGGCAAAATCCTCCAGGCCGAGTTGTTGCAGTGCCCCGGCCACCTTGGCCATATCTTCCTCACCGGCTTTCCAACGCAAATGGGGTTTTCTGCCAAGCAATACGGCGTCGAAAGCCGTCATCCGGCCGGCCTCATTGCGCTGGGCCACGTATCCCAGGTGTCTGGCGATTTCTCCCGCACTCATGCGAAAAACATCGGCATCACCGACGTGAACAACCCCCGCCCAGGGCCTGATCATCGCGTTGATACAGCGCAACAAGGTGGTTTTACCGGCGCCGTTGGGGCCCAGGATGGCCAGCATGTGCCCCTGCCCCAATTCAAATCCCAGATCGCTCAGAACGATCTGACCATTTTTATAGCCGACGCTGATATCCCGAACCTTGAGCATCAGCGTCTCCGTTCCTGAATGAGCAGATAGAGAAAAGTGGGCGCTCCCAAAAAAGCGGTGAGAATGGAAACCGGCAATACATGCGGCGAAAGGATGAGGCGGGCCACCGTATCCGAAGCCAGCAGCAGAACGGCTCCCGTCAGACAGGAAGCGGGCATCACGAAGCGGTGGTCGTCACCGATGATCCGCCGCACGATATGCGGGCAAATCAACCCGACAAAGCCGATGACGCCCAGAAAAGAAACAATGAAGGCCGTAATCAGCGAGGCCGCTACCATCCCCAGCATGCGGACCCGCTCCACCCGAACCCCCAGGCTTTTAGCAGTTTCGTCGCCGGCGTCGATGGCGTTGTAATTCCAGCGGTTGAGCACGAAAAAAATCACCCCGGCGACAACCACCGCCGCCATGAAGCCGACCTCCTGCCATCCGGCCCGTCCCACGTCTCCAAAAGTCCAGAAGACCATGGCTGCCAGTTGAACATCATCGGCAAAATACTGCAAGAACATGGTGCCCGCGGAAAAAAGCGAACCGAGGGCAACGCCGCTCAGCACCATCACTTCGGGGGTGGCGCCACGAAGGCGGGCGATGGCGATGATGATCAAGGATGTGACCATGCAGGCAAAAAAGGCTGACAGGGTTGTCAGGTATGGATTGGCAATGGTTATGGCACCCACCTGTGTGGATTGCATGGTGCCCGTTCCCATCAGCATGACGGCAAAGGCAGCACCGAAGGCACCCGCCTGGCTGAGCCCCAGTGTGAAAGGCGACCCCAGAGGATTTCGCAAGATGGACTGCATGGCCGCCCCGGCGGCCGAAAGTCCGGCGCCGGCCAGAAGCGCGGCGCATGCATGGGGCAGGCGAATGTTGTAAATGATGGTCTGAAACCGGGCATCGGCTTGCATGCCCGTAAAAAGGCGTAGAATCTCCTGAATCGGAACGCGCACTGCTCCCAGGGAGACCGCCATGATGAACAAAACGGCGGCAGCCAGACAAAGCCCCGACAAAAAATAGACCTTGCGGCTGATATATGTCGTATATTCCGCCGGAATACGGCCGTGGTTCAAATGGGACATTGCCAAATCACTCGACGCTAATGCGGCTGAAGGCCATCTCCGCAAACTGGTTGTTCAAGGTTTCAAATGCTGGGCCGCCGTTCAAGAAAGTCGCCATTTCTTCCGCTTTGGCCATGGGTTCCACATCCGTAAAACGCTCGGGATAAAGAACCTTTCCCACGTAATAGGCATTGGCGAAAACCGCTTCGAAATTCTGGT
>JAGTUY010000415.1 GCA_018224455.1 Desulfosarcina sp. | reverse complement strand
GCGTACTCCTGATCATGATGGCCATCGTTTGTTTGATGGTCATGTTTATCGATTGGTCGTCCATTTTGCTGGTCACCGTCCCCATCTTCATGCCGATTGCCATGGAGCTGGATTTCAACCCGCTTTGGTTTTCGATCCTCATGTGCGTCAACCTGCAGACCTCGTTTCTGACGCCGCCCTTCGGCTATGCCCTGTTCTACTTCAAAGGGGTGGCACCGCCGGAATACACCATGATGCACATCTACCGCGGGATCATGCCCTTCGTGCTGCTGCAGTTGCTGGGGCTGGCGATTCTGGCGTTGTTCCCGGCTATTATCACCTGGCTGCCGGCACTGTTTTTCGGAAGCTGATTTCAACGTTTGCTCCAGTTGATGCCATTCACCAAAGGTGAAAACCATGCAAGCCCGAAATTATCCTGAACGAACCGACACGGTCTATTTCTTCGGCACCTGCCTGATGGATGCCGTCTATCCCGATGCCGGGATGGCGGCCATCCGGATGCTCGAGTCCCTGGGCGTCAAGGTTGTGTTTCCCCCGGACCAGAGCTGCTGCGGTCAACCGGCCTATAATTCCGGTTTTACCCGGGAGGCCAGTGCCGTCGCCCGCAAGCAGATGCGTGTGTTTGCCAAACCCTACCCGATCATCGTGCCTTCCGGCTCCTGCGCCGGCATGATGAAGCATCACTACCCGCCCTTGTTCGCCGGCACCCCCGATGAAGTCGCTGCGCGCCGTTTTTCCGAACGGGTTTATGAATGGTCCGAGTATCTGGCCACGGTGCTGGGGGTGAAGCTGGAAGACCGGGGGGATCCGCTGACGATCACCTGGCACAGTTCCTGTCACGCCCTGCGCGAGATGGATGTGATCCGGCACTCCAAGGCCTTGATCCGGCAGCTGAAAAACGTGACCCTGGTGGAACTGGAACGTGAAACGGAATGCTGCGGGTTCGGCGGCACCTTCGCCGTCAAGCAGCCGGCCATATCGGCCGCCATGGTCAAGGACAAGGTGGACGATATCCGTCGAACCGGGGCCACGACGCTGGTGGCCGGAGACTGTGGCTGTCTGATGAACATCACCGGCGCCATGGAACACGGCGGTGTGGCGATTGCCGGTAAACACCTGGCTGAATTCCTGTGGGAGAGAACCAATGGGCAATAAGACGACGTTCGACTTCGAAGCCAATATCGATGGTGCGCTGGAAGACGATCAGCTTCGCAAAAACCTGCGCAAGGCGATGGACATTCTGGTCGACAAGCGCCGCACGGTTTTCCCGGACAGCACCTATCTCGAACAACTGCGCTCGGCCGGCAACGCCGTCAAGCGCCGTGCACTGAAGCAGCTGCCCCAGCTGCTGGAGCAGCTTGAAGCCAACTGCACCAAAAACGGTATCCAGGTCCATTGGGCCGAAGATACGAACGAGGCCAACCGGATCGTACTGGATATCATGCAACGCCACGATGCGCCTGCCATCGTTAAAGGCAAATCGATGGTCTCCGAAGAGATGCACCTCAACCACTTTCTCGATGAGCAGGGCATTGAAGCCATCGAGACCGATCTGGGCGAATTCATCATCCAGCTCAACCACGAGACGCCTTCGCACATCATCGTACCGGCCATTCACAAGAACAAGGAAGAAGTGGCTGCCATCTTCCACGAAAAAATTCCGGACACGCCTTACACGGAAAACGTGGAGGAACTGACCGCCATTGCCAGACGAGTGCTGCGCAAGCGCTTTGCCGCAGCCAAGGTGGGACTCTCCGGCGTCAATTTCGCCATCGCCGAGACCGGCACGCTTCTCCTGGTGGAAAACGAGGGCAACGGCCGCATGTGCACCACCGTCCCCGAGGTGCACGTGGCCGTGATGGGCCTGGAAAAGGTCATCGAAAAGCTTGCCGACGTACCACCCCTGCTGAGGCTGCTGACCGGATCGGCCACCGGGCAGACCATCACCACCTATGTCAACATGATCACTTCCCCACGCCGTCCCGGTGAAAAGGACGGCCCCAAGGAGGTGCACCTGGTCATTTTGGACAACGGGCGCTCCCGTATGCTGGCCGATCCGGAACTGCGCCAGACCCTGCTTTGTATCCGCTGCGGCACCTGTCTCAACCACTGCCCGGTCTACGTTCGCATCGGCGGCCATGCCTACGGCCATGTCTATCCAGGCCCCATCGGAAAAATCCTGACGCCTCAGATGGAGGGGCTCGATCAGGCCGGCGTGCTGGCCACCGCGTCAAGCCTTTGCGGCGCCTGCGGTGAGGTGTGTCCGGTGAAAATCCCGATTCCCGATCTGATCCGCCGGTTGCGCAACGAGAGTTACGATCAGGACGGCAGCGCTGTGGTCGAGGGCGGCGGCTACAAGAAAAACCTGGCCGAAACGCTGGTGTGGAAAGGTTGGGAACTGGCCAACCGATCACCCCTGCTCAATGAAATGGGCACCCGCCTGGCTGGAAAGGTTGGCAAACGCATGCCCAGGGTTGGCCCACTTAAAAAATGGACGCGTGTTCGAACGTCGCCGCGTGTGGCCATTGCCAGCCTTCACGAACGCGCACGCAACGAAGGGGTGAGCGATGAGTAGCCACAAGAATGCCCGTGCTCGGATTATGGCCCGCCTGCATGCTTCCGGTACGGAGCGGACGACCGTTCCAGATGCGCCGCTGCCGCCGGAATTGTCCCTCGATCGGGAGGCGAAGATCGACCGCCTGGCAGCCATGATGACAGCCATGCGCACTGACGTCCACATCGTGGACATCAACAACTGGATTGACAAGCTCAAGGAACTGGCCCGTGAGAAGGGCTGGAAGCGGCTCCTGTATGGTCCGGGGGGACCACTCGTTTCGGCAATCGAAACGGCTTGGCCAGCTGAGGATAGCGGACTTCCGGAGCTGGTCGCCTACCGCGAGCCGGTGGAGACTTTCAAAGAAGACCTCTTTCAGATCGATGCCGGGATCACCAGCGTCCGCGGGGGCGTGGCCGATACCGGCGCCGTGGTCCTCTGGCCCACGCCGAATGAAACCCGGCTCGTGTCCCTCGTGCCGCCGGTACATGTCGCGGTGCTGGATGCCGACACCATATACAATTCGCTGTCTGAAATGATGGCATCCGAAAACTGGAGCGACGGCATGCCCACCAACGCCCTGCTGATCTCGGGTCCGTCCAAGACGGCCGATATCGAGTTTACCCTGGTGTTTGGGGTTCATGGCCCCAAGGAACTAATTGTAATTATTAGAAAGTAGTGTCCACCCACAACAGGCATCTTTCGGCCCAGGCCGGCGGTCTCGCTCGGCTGAAAGTAGGGGCATAGCAACATCGTTCAAATTCTCTTATCTGACTTCATTTTTCCGAAGTCAGGTTTTCGTTCAAACCGGTCAGCACCCGGCGGCGCCGCTGACTCCTGGCTCCTCTCATAAAACTTAGCCAAAATGGCATAGTTTCATTTCTTTTTAAACCGGCCCAAGGCCGGCGGCTATGCTGAATTCT
>JAGTUY010000414.1 GCA_018224455.1 Desulfosarcina sp. | reverse complement strand
TTTCATCCACGCCGAAGTTGATGCTCATGGCGGACATGAGCAGGCGGTTCTTGGCCGTCATGCGGCCGATCCGGATCGGAGAGAAAAGATGCTTCAGGATGGTCATGAAAGCCTCCGGGAAAGGGTGGCCGATAAAAAAGTAAAACCGGTCGTTTCTCTCTTCATTGGCGACGATCAGACGACAGGTATGCGTTGACCGCATCCCAATACACCGGCGATGTTTCTATGGAGTTGTGGTCGGTCCCCTCAACGGTGACGGCGGTTACCGGCCCGCCCCAGACCGACGCCAATTTCTTGGCAAAACGCACCGGCACCACCCGATCGTTGGATGCGGTCAGAAAAAGAGCCGGCGTGGCGATGCCCGGTGCCAGGGCGGCGGAATCGAAGCGGTGTTTGAGCATCAGCCCCACCGGAAAGATCGGATAGTGGGACCTGGCCACATTGACCAGGGAGTCGAATGGGGTGACCAGGATGACACCGCCCACCTTTCGTTTGGCCGCCACATGAACAGCGACCCCCGACCCCAGGCTGCGGCCCATGACCACGACATGGGCCGGATCGACGCCTTCGGTCGCCAGCAGATGGTCGATCACGAACAATGCGTCTGACAGCAACGCCGTTTCAGACGGTTTGCCGTCGCTGCCGCCATAGCCGCGGTAATTCATGAAAAGAAAGGATCGGGCGCTGAAGCGCCCGAGATCGGCAAAGTTTAGGGTTACATCCTCGGCGTTTCCCCCGTAATAGACCACCAGCGGGTGGCCGGGACCGATCTCATGTTTGAAAAACCAGCCGGTAAGGCTGACTTCTCCGTGGCGCATATGGATTTCGTTCCCGGCATACCGGGACTGGTTTTGCGCTGCGGTCGGCTGGGGAAAAAAGATCATCTTGCCTTGAAAAAGGTAGAGCAGCAGGGTCGCCCCAACGAAAAAAACAACTATTATCTTAATGGCTTCCAGGATCATTTTAGTCATTGTCTTAAAACAGGTATTTGATCAATATAAAGCTGCCCACCAGCAATACCGTGAAGGTCACGGCCAGCAGATTGAAATAGCGGTCGATAAAACGCTGGATGCGTGGACCGTAAAGGTAGATCAACCCGCCCACCAGGAAAAACCGGGCTGATCGGGATGCCATGGAGGCCAGGACGAATACCGTGAAATTGATTTTGAACATGCCGGCGGCGATCGTGAATACCTTGTAAGGAATGGGGGTGAACCCGGCGATGCCCACCGCCCAGGCGTCGTATGTGTTGTAGAGGGTTTCGATATAGGCCACTTTGTCCGTCAAGCCGTAAAAGTCGACGATACGGCTGCCCACCGAAGCCATGAACTGCCAGCCGATCAGGTATCCAAGGCACCCCCCGAAAATGGATCCGATAGAGCAGACCAAGGCGTATTTTAATGACTGGTCCGGCCGGGCCACACACATGGCGATCAGCAGAACGTCCGGCGGAATGGGAAAAAACGAGGATTCGGCGAAAGCCAGCAGAAACAAGGCACAGGCGCCGTATGGGGTGGCAGCCCAGTCGAGTACCCAGTCGTAAAGACGCCTGAGCATTTACTGCTCTCTCCAGCCGTGTTCGCCAACCAGTTTGACAAAACGGCACCCGCCCAGATTGGACTGGTGGATGCCCTCTTCGTCACGAACCAGTTTGATAAGATCCTGAGTGTGGCGATCGCCCACCGGAATCACCATTCGGCCGCCCACGGCCAGCTGATTGACCAGCACCGTCGGGATCTCCGGCGCACCGGCGGTGACGATGATGGCATCAAAAGGGCTGTGCTCCTTCCAGCCGGTGGTGCCGTCCGAATAGCGGGTGACGATATTGTGGTAGCGCAGCTTGTCGAACAGCTTTCGGGTTCGGGTATACAGCGAGTAAATGCGCTCTACCGTATAAACCCGGAAGGCGATCTGGGCCAAAATGGCCGCCTGGTAGCCGGAACCGGTGCCGATCTCCAGCACCCGGTCCTCCGGGGTGGTTTGGAGCGCCTGGGTCATTTCCGCGACAATGTAGGGCTGGGAAATGGTCTGCTGTTCACCAATGGGCAGGGGAAAGTCGCCGTAGGCCTGTTCCATCATGGCTTCGCTGACAAACAGATGGCGGGGGACGGTCCGCATGGCCGACAGTACGCGGGGATCGTTGACCCCGCGGGCGATGATCTGTTTGGTGACCATTTCATTTCTCAGGCGCTGGTATTTCATTGGCACGCTTCTCCCAGCACGTGTTTATCAATTAAGGCAAATCAGGTCAAGAAGTTAAGGTGCCTGAAGACAGAGGTCTGAAGACAAAGGTCGGAGGGCTGAGGTCGGAGGTCGGAACCCAGAACCCAGAACCCAACTAAAAAACGCCCCACGACGGGAGGCGCTTTCAATCATCCACGCAATGCGTCGATGGTCTAAATCTTATAGATCACCCGTTTTTCGGTGATAATAATGTCGACATGTTTGTCGTGGGATTCCATGGGCACCTGGGGAATCAGCTGTCCCTCGAACACCAGGCCCACCTTGCGGGTGGTCATCGGCAGGTCGGGGATGAGCCGGTCGTAGTATCCGTCACCGGATCCGATCCGCCCACCTTTTTCATCCATGGCGATTCCGGGAACAATGGCGATATCGATTGAATCCAGTGGAACCGGCTTGCATTTGGCCGGGTTCGGTTCGAGAATTCCCCGCGGACCGACGACAAGATCCTTATCCGGGTTGTCCACTTTCATCAGTTTCATTT
>JAGTUY010000413.1 GCA_018224455.1 Desulfosarcina sp. | reverse complement strand
TTATGGGCAATTTTATTTTTAACCTGATTGTAAACGTCTCCGGAAATGCTGATGCCACCTGGATCGGCAAGGCTTTCAATCCGTGCGGCGATGTTGACGCCTTCACCATAAATACGACCGTCCTTATGAATGATATCCCCTAAGTTTATACCGATACGAAAAAACATCTGCCTGTTTTTTGGGAGTTTACCATTTAGGGTGCCCAATGCGGCCTGGATTTCAATGGCGCTGGTGACGGCATTCAGGGCACTGCTAAAGTCCGCCAGGATATTGTCGCCGGGGGAATCAACGACGCGTCCCTGATTTTTTTCAACCACCCCCGCGAAAATTTTTCTATAGGCGGTAATGGTGTTGATCGTATGTTCCTCATCATCACCCATGAGGGTGCTGTAGCCTTTGACATCTGCACTTAAGACCGCTGTCAATTTACGTTGTGTACGATCTACAGCCATCGGGCACCTCAACGACATTCAATCATGCAATCCATGGCGAGCCCTCCCATCCACAGTGGTCTGGCGACCATCAACTGGTATATGTAACTGGTTTTCGGTGTGATTGCGCGCTATCTTTGAGAGCAGAAGCATAATGTGCAAAAACCAAGCTCATAAACTAAAATTTTTCTTTGCGGGGGTCAAGCAAGATTTCCGGATAAAACTTTCCAATTGATTTCGGTGAACAATAGATTTGTACAGCCCATCGCTTTTTTGATAAGGTCATAAAATAAGGGGTATTTCTGGAAGCTGGCTGTCATCAATGGATTGATTGTTTAATAGGTGCTCAACATGGCTGCAAACACCGTAACCGAGACCATCGGCACCGTGAAGCAAACGGTGAAAAGCAATTCAAAACCGACAAATGCGGAGAAAAAATCGGATTACGGCAAAATAATTGCGCTTCTGATAGAGGTCGGTCTGCTCACCAAAACCCAGGTTCAGTACGCAAGCCGCGTCCAATCTAAGCTACGTACCGAAAAACCCCTGCTCGAGATCATCAAGGAACTCAACTACCTCACAGACGGTCAGCTTCGGAAGGCACTGAGGGAGAATCCCCTTTCCATACCCATCGGTGATTTTTTTGTGGAATTAGGCCTGATCACCAGCCGGGATCTGGACTTGGTCCTCCAGCTGCAAAAGAAGGAGACGCCCACGCGCAAGCTGGGCGAAGTCATGGTTGCCCACAACCTGATTGAGGAGCGCAAATTGATCGCCGAGCTTTCCCTGCTGCTCGGGTTTCCATTTGTCGAGCCCGACGTTTCTAAAATCGATCCTAACCTGTTAAAGCGCGGCGCCATCACCCAATACCAGGCCCACAGTTTTTTCCCGGTCCGGCTTGAAGGCGAGAAGATAATCGTGGCCTTTGCCGATCCCATGGATCCACGGGATATTGACGCAGCTGCCGCGGCCATGGGCATGCCGGTTATTCCGGCCATCGCCACTAAACTGTCCATCAATGCGGCCATCGCGAAGCTCGAGAACGACAAGATGGTCGGCTCACAGATCATTGCGGAAACGGGTGAATCGGTGGTGAACATCGTAAACACAATGATTGTCGATGCCATCGAAGCGGCAGATGTCAGCGACATTCATATCGATCCGATGGTCGACCGGCTGCGCGTCAGGTTCCGGATGGACGGCGTTTTGGCGCTGCACAAGGATTACCCCATGAGTATCGCCCAGGCACTATCCAACCGGCTCCAGGTATTGTGCCGAGGCGACATCAAAGATAGGCGTTGTCACCACGGCGGCCGGATCCGCTTCGATCACGGCGGCCATCAAATGGAAATCCGGGTCTCCTTCTACGCTACCGTAAGGGGCGAGAAGATCGTCATGCGGCTTCTGAAGCGGCAGACGGAGCTCTTGAGCCTTGACGAAATCGGCATGTCCAAGCGGGTGATGCACCGCTTTCAAGCGGGTGCCCTTGATCGCTCCGGCGGCGTCATCCTGATCACCGGTCCTACCGGATCCGGAAGGACAACGACCCTGTACAGCTGCATCAAACACCTGAATACCATGCAAAACAGTATCATCACGGCTGAAGATCCGGTGGAATATGTTATCGACGGCATCAGCCAATGCGCCATCAATACAAAGATCAACCTCTCCTTCGAGGACTCCATCGAGCATATGGCGCGGCAGGACCCTGACGTTATCGTCATCGGTGAAGTTAGGGACACCTTCTCGGCGGGAGCAGCCGTCCAGGCGGCGTTGACCGGCCACAAGGTGCTCACCACGTTCCATGCCGAAGACAGCATCAGTGGATTGTTGCGGCTCTTTAACATGGACATCGATGGCTTTCTGGCGGCTTCTGCGGTGTCCTGTGTGGCGGCGCAACGGCTGCTGCGACGGGTATGCGTCCACTGCGCACGCCCTTACGAACTCACCCCCTTGGATCTGCGGCGCATGGGATGCGAATTTGACCAGATGGCGGGGGCCGCCTTCTCCAAGGGGCATGGATGCAGCCACTGCCGGTTCACGGGTTACCGCAAGCGCGTGGCCGCATTCGAGGTGCTGGTACTCAACGATCCGGTCAGAGATGGGCTAATCGAGGGAGTGACCAGCCATCAGATCCGTCGAGTCTGCAAGGAAACGACGGAAATGGTGACATTGTTCGAAGACGGTTTCTATAAAGCCGCCCTGGGCATCACCACCGTCGAGGAAGTCTTGCGGTGCCTGCCTATATCCCATAAACCACGATCCTTCGCAGAGTTGGCGCGACTGCTGGGAAAGTAATCCATTCTCCCATTCTACTTGACCGAAGACAGCGTTCCTCAGCCCGCCGCCTTCTGCCTCCTGGCCACCATAGCTTCGGCCAG
>JAGTUY010000412.1 GCA_018224455.1 Desulfosarcina sp. | reverse complement strand
TCTCGATGCGGATATTCTTAGAATTGCCCCGGAGGGAGCCCAGTTTGCGCTCGATACGGAAATCGGAAATCGATTGACATGCAAGGCCTTGACCCTGGCCGAGATCGCCGGGACCGTTCACCTGATATGCGACGACCTGAAGGTCTCCGATGCTCTGCTCGGCAAACTGAAAAACAGCCGGGTGGTTGTCCACCGGGGTGCCAAGGTCCGTGAGATCGCCGGTGACGAACAGGTCAGCGCCCTGGTTCTCGATGACGGTACCACCTTGTCCACCACCGGTGTTTTCATTGAACTGGGCGCCAAGGGGCTCATGGAACTGGCCACCTCCCTGGGCGTGGTGCTGGATGACGACATGCGCTTTATCCAAACCGATAAAGGACAGCGCACCAGCGTACCGGGCATTTTTGCCGCCGGGGATATCTGTGGATCGCCCTGGCAGGTGGCCAAGGCAGTGGGCGAGGGGTGTGTGGCCGGTCTCAATGCCGCCGATTATGCCAAGAAGCTCAGGTCATAGGGTACCCGATGGTTTAATCGTATTCCTTTGAGATCGATGGAAACGTCATAGACGATGATTTCGACGCCATGTTGCGATGCCTGACGCAGCTTTTTACCGTATTCGGGATCGATGTGATCGGCGGGGGAAAATAAATGGGCATCCATGCGCTGGATCAGAAAAAACATGGCACATCGACAACCCGAGGCCACTAGATTCTGCAGTTCCATTAAATGCTTCTGGCCCCGCAGGGTCACGGCATCGGGAAAGGTGGCCACGCCGTCGGTCACCAGGGTGCAGTTTTTTACCTCCACATAACAGGGGCGGCGATCCGGTGACGCCAGCAGGATGTCAATCCGTGAGTGGCTGCCCACCCTCACTTCCCGTCTGACCGTTTCATACCCATTCAATTCCGCCACATCGCCCGATGCGATGGCATGGGCCGTCAGGCGGTTGGGCACCAGGGTGTTGACGCCCACCAGTGAGCCGGGCATGTGGATCAGCTCCCAGGTATACTTTAGCTTTCTTTTAGGGTTGTCGTGAAAGGAGAGGTAGACCGGTCGGCCGGACTGGCAGCAGGCTTTCATGCTTCCCGAATTGGGACAGTGGGCGGTAACGGTTTCCCCGTTTGCCAGCCGGACATCCGCCAGAAAACGCTTGGTGCGTCGGATCAGTGTGCCGGGGATCAATTCCGGCCAGGAGAGGATTCCACTCTTGACAGGCTTCTGGGTCTGAGCCATCGACCGCCTTTCGGTGGGTATGGTTGATATCATGAGGATACAACCGCTGATCCTTCATTAAACAGGCTGTATCGGGCGAAGGAAAGTGCGCCGGGCGGATGACCCCCGGCGCATGGTTTGTTTACAGCGGTTTTTTTATTGGTTAGGGCAGTTGCGCGGTCCGTACCCCATTCCCTGACCCATGCCATGGTGCCCCATGCCCCGTCCTTCGATCATAAACCCTCTACCGGCATCGGGATTGATCTTGCGCATGGCCATGATGTGGCCCAGGTGTTTCTGGTCTAAACTTCCCCGCAGTTCGGAAACCTCTTTCTGCAATGCCGAGGCTTTGTTGAGGTCCGGCTGACTTTTGGCCATCTCCGCTCTCAACTCCAGCCGCTTGGCATAAAGATCCTGCCGTTCACTCTTGGTGGCATCGAAGAAGGCCTGGCGCTCGTTGCCCATCTGCTCGCGCTGCTCCGGTGTGAGGTTGGCGTTCATTTGGCCATAGGCGCAGCCGCCGCCCCTGCGGTTCTGTTTGCCGTAACCCCCGTAGCCACGTTCATCGCCCTGATTTCCCATTCCCTTGCCCGCAAAGGCGGTTGCCCCCACGGCGATGACGGAGACGGCGACCAGGCTGACCATTGCGGTTCGCAGTTTGTTGGTTTTCATGATCGATTCCTTTCAAGTTTGACATAAAGTTGGTTTTGTTGAACAGATGCCTGTTTTGTATATTCGACAACCCTGCTTGAGCAAGGCCGATGCCAAATCTATTTGATTTTTGGCATGTAAAATCGTAACCTTCCCAATCTAATAACTAAAAATTTATTTTCAATTCATGGTAAGCTTGAATGCACGGATCAGTTCCTGGTCGGGGTGGTTCGAAACTATCCAGTTTGGACCGTCGATCCGGGTAAAAAGGTTCCAACTGTCTTGGGCACAGTGAACACCGGTTGAGTGCTAAGCACGGCCGGCCCGGTTTCTGGGAAATCGAACTGCCTGGCAGCCTTTTTGTATTCAATGGTCGGGATGATGACGGACACACACAACGTTAGAGTATTCCTCTCGGGTTTTTCGCCATGGATCATCCTCGGTGCGGTTCTGGTGATGCTGCCCATCGTGGCTTTGATGGCGCTGGAGACCATCAACCGCCAGAAGCAGCAGAGCATCCGCCTGATGATGGAAAAGGGTGCCGCCCTGATCCGATCTTTTGAAGCCGGTACGCGTATGGGCATGCGCGGGGGGCATGGCAGCGGTTTCCAACTGCAGCGGCTGCTGGTCGAAACCGCCGCCCAGCCGGACATCGCCCATCTGCTGGTAGTCGGCTTCGACGGAGCGGTGATCGCCCACAGCCGGAAGGATCAAGTCGGCGGCCGTTATGGCACCGACCTAGATATAGAATCCATCTATGCGACCACTGCGCTGGCCTGGCGGCGGATCGTCTCGGTGGACGGCGAGGCGGTTTTCGAGATTTATGGGAAATTTGCCCCATTGGCCAAGCGACCCAATCGTCCCATACGTGGCCATATGATGGGCATGATGGACGGGCCGCCTCCCGAACGGGAGGCGCCGCTCATGGTTATTTTCGTGGGATTTCGAACCGATGCCGTCGATGCCGCCCATGCCGCCGATGTGCGGCATACCGTCATGATGGCCGCGGTACTGCTGCTGGTGGGGTGCGCCGGTGTGATGCTGCTATTCCTGGCCCAGAACTACCGCTCCACCCGTGCCTCCCTGGCGCGGGAAAAGGTCTTTTCCGACAACCTGGTGTCGCGCATGCCCATCGGCCTGGTGGCAGTAAACCAGGACAGCCGGGTAACTGCCGTGAATTCCGTCGCGGAAGCCACACTGGGAATCCGTGCCGTGGATGTGATCGGTTGCGCTGTCAATGATGTCATCCCGCTGATACTGGCAGATACCCTGGCCGGTACCGACAGTCTGGTGGAAAAGGAGCTGTTGTGCCCCGTGACCGACGGTCGTCGCATCCCCCTGGACGTGAGCGCCGCCAACCTCACCGATGAAAACGGCGAGCGCTTCGGTCAGGTAATCCTTTTCAAGGATCTCACCGAAATCCGCGCCTTGCGCCAGGAACTGGAAAAGAACCGGCGGCTGGCATCGGTGGGGCGTCTGGCCGCCGGTGTGGCCCACGAGATTCGCAACCCCTTGAGTTCGATCAAGGGCTTTGCCACTTATTTCAAGGAAAAATACCGGGAAAGCGACCGGGACCAGGAGATCGCCGGCATCATGATTCAAGAGGTCAACCGGCTCAATCGGGTGGTGGGCCAGCTGCTGGAATTTTCCCGTCCGATCCAGCTTCATTTTCAACAGGTGGCGCTGAAGCCGTTCTTTCAGGATGCCTTCAGGCTGGTAGCGCCTCAGAGCAGTCAAGCCAACGTTAGCATGGCTGTGGACATGACCGATGAACGCCTATGCGTCTTCATGGATACCGATAAAATGAGCCAGGTGATGCTCAATCTCCTGCTCAACGCCCTGGATGCCATGCCGGGCGGGGGCCGGCTGACGGTCCGCGCGTCCGCCGACGGGGATGGTTGCATCGCTATCCAGGTCATGGATACCGGAACGGGGGTCGATCCCAAGGATCAACCCCACATCTTCGAGCCCTATTTTTCAACCAAAAAAACAGGGACCGGGTTGGGCCTTGCTATTGTTCACAACATCGTCAAGGCCCACCGGGGTGACATCCTGGTGGACAGTTTAGCCGGTGGGGGCACCGTGGTTGAGATCACCCTGCCCGCCGACAAGGAGGGTTGATGCCGGAATTATACCGGGTACTGGTCGTGGATGACGACACCGCCCACCGCACCATGCTGCGCACCCTGGTGGGCGACTGGGGCTATGCTATCGTGGAAGCGGATGACGGTGAGGCCGCCGTTGACGCCGTCCGGGCCCGGCCGATCGACCTGGTGCTGATGGATATCCGCATGGTCCGCGTCTCCGGCATGGAGGCACTGGAACAGATCAGAGCCATCAATCCCGCCATTCCCATCGTACTGATGACCGCTTACGCCTCCGTGGAGATGGCTGTGGATGCCCTCAAAAAGGGCGCCTACGACTATCTGATCAAGCCCCTGGATTTCGACAAGCTCCGGATGACCCTGGAGCGGGCCCTGGAGCATATTCGCCTCACCACCGAGAACCGCCGGCTCAAAAGACAGCTGGAAGCCGGATTTCAGTCTGCGGACATCATCGGCAGCAGTCCGGCCATGGTTCGCCTGATGGAGACCGTGGCCCAGGTGGCCGTCTCCGAGGCCACGGTGATGGTGACCGGCGAATCGGGTACCGGCAAGGAACTGGTGGCCGCGGCCATTCACCACAACAGCCCGAGAAAGGCAGGTCCCTTCGTCAAGGTCAACTGCGCCGCCATTACCGAGACCCTGCTCGAGTCAGAGCTTTTCGGCCATGAAAAGGGGGCATTCACCGGCGCGGACCGCCGCAAGGAGGGACGGTTTTCCCAGGCTGACGGAGGCAGCCTGTTTCTGGACGAAGTGGGCGAAATGCCTGTTTCCATGCAGGTGAAGCTGCTGCGCGTGATCCAGGAGCGGGAACTGACCCGGGTGGGTGGGGAGCAGACCATCCCCGTGGATGTCCGGCTCATTGTGGCCACCAACCAGGACCTGGCGCGGATGGTCAAAGCCGGCACGTTCAGGGAGGATCTGTATTATCGACTGAACGTGGTGGAGCTGAAAACCCCGCCCTTGCGGGCGCGCCGTGAAGACATCCCTCTGCTGGCCGCCTATTTCCTGACGCGCTTTGCCGAAAAAAACCGCCGGTCGGTCGAGCGGTTCTCTCCCCGGGCCATGGATCTGTTGATCCGCCACCCCTGGCCGGGAAATGTGCGTGAACTGATGAACACCATCGAGCGGGCTGTGGTGCTGGCCCGGTCGACCTGCCTGGACGAGAGCGACGTTGCCGCCTTGACTGCGCGGCCGCACGAAATCGATGCTGTCTTGTCCAACAGCGTTTTTCCTGCCGACATCCCATTGGAACGGATCGAGCGGGAAGCCATCGTCAATACCCTGGCCTCCGCCGACGGCAACAAGAGCGAGGCGGCCAGGCGGTTGGGAATTACCCGTAAAACATTGCGGGAAAAGTTGAAAAAATACGACCTGTCCCATTAAGGTTCGGGGTTCAGGGTTCGGGGTTCAGGGTTAAGGGTTCGGGGTTCGGGGTTCAGGGTTCGGGGTTCAGGGTTCAGGGTTCGGGGTTAAGGGTTCGGGGTTCGGGGTTCGGGGTTCAGGGTTCAGGGTTCGGGATTCGGGGTTCAGGGTTCGGGGTTGAGCGTTGAGTGTCT
>JAGTUY010000411.1 GCA_018224455.1 Desulfosarcina sp. | reverse complement strand
GCTGGCCGTTTACGAGACCTATTCACGACTGGCCACTCGTCCGCGCTTGTCGATTAAGGCCTATCTGCAAATCTCTGGAGCCATGGCAGCGGCAGGAAAGGCCGAGGATGCAGAGAAAATCATACTGGCCATCCTGAAACGAAAACCGGAAGCACAGGGACTACCGTCGAATCTGATCAAGCTTTCGCAGGCTTTTCGCAGATGCAGTCATGGCTTCCTTATTGCGCCCGGTTGCGCTGAGCAGCCCAGCCACCTTAAGCAGGGCACCCGCATTCGGTGTGAATTCTGGATCCGATGTCAGGCAGTGCAGGTAAACATCAACGGCTTGGGCGTTTTTGTTCTCGCGTACCAGCATGTCCAGATGGTTTAGGCCGTGGTTTCCTATCTTGTCCTTCGCGCCGGTTATTTTAAGCAACGTATAGTAATGCGCTGAAAGCAGCGGGTCGACAATTTTCTGCCCGCCCGTTTCACTCTCGATTTCCGCTATTGCACCTTCATGGTTGCCGTCCTTGATAAGTTGGTTGACGCGGTTCAGCAGGTGGTTGGCCGGATCGTTCGCTGCGGGCATGGCCTGATCCGCTTGCGTCCCCTCATCCATGAAGTCATCGAAGTCCACGCGGTAGCCGATATCCTGATGATATTGCAAGATCACGTAGCCCATGAGGTGATAGGAGATGAAGGTATAGTAGATTTTGACCAGGGTGAATAAAAAAACGTGCAGCATCGGTGGAAGGTATTGGATTGCATGGCGGCTGAGCAGCGCCGGCGCGCCGCCGAGGATGGAGCAAAAGAAAACCATTAGCAGGTAGCCCCAACCGATTCTGACGGCAAGGCGGAAGAATAACATTGGATTGATTGCTTGGACCAAGGATTCAGTGGTCACCAAAAGGATGATCATGGCCGGCAGAAACACGGTTGCCAGGATGATAAACACAATTCCGCCGGCCATGCCCAGTTTGGTGAACATGATCCCCACCATAAAAAAGATGGCCATGTAGATGCACACCTGCTTGGCCACCGGTGCAAAATTTTCGTAAAGGGTCTGTGCATCAAGCTCCGGAACAGTTAGATTGCCGCCGGCTGTGGATTTCAGGATGGCGTAGGCGTACTTGAAGGCAACCCCCCAGACCGCGAGCAGGGCCAGCAAACCGATGATTCCGGGGCCCTGCAACAGAGCGGCGACCGCAGACAGCCCCAGCATCAACAACAGCGGGCGAATGCAAAACGGATAGAGAAAGAAGCGGGGCAAGCGCTTCCAGAATGGATCGATAATGTTCTCCACGCCTAGCCATTGGACGGGGAGATTGCAGTTGGGGCACATGTGCAATTTTTCACCCTGATGGTGGCCGCCCATGTCCCGGGCCTCCACACATTCCGGGCAGCGTGCCGTGTTGCATTTGTCGCAATGCCAGTGGGCCGGCCGGGTGGGATGGTATTTACAATATTGTTTCATGACTGTTCCTGCCTTATGGTCTGCCTCATAAAACAACCTTCATGGTGCGGTATATTTCCATCAGTTATCGGGAATTTTTGACTTTGCTTTAGGATTGGCGTAGCGTCGTCTCCGGCACCCGTTTCAGATGGTCTCGCTATTATGATAATTGCTGTCAATTGAACCCTCTCCGCGGCAAGCCGCGGGGAGGGTTCACCGTAAGGATGAACGTTTATTTTCAGTTCGCTCGCTAACCCCGCCGCAAGCGGCGAGAAATGCGTTCGCTATCGCGGTTAAACCTAATATCCTGTCGAGCAATGAAGATCATGCAACATACATTCTCCTTCAGCCCCATGCCCAGACTGATTGTCGGTGCGCATGTCACCGACAGGATCGCAGAACTCGTCGCTCCCTTTGGCAAGACGGCGCTTCTGGTCAGCGGTTCGGCTGCGCTCGAGCGCGCCGGGCATATGGGTCGAATACTGACCAACCTGGGAAAAGGTGGTGTGCAGGTGCATCGCTGCTGTATTGCCGGTGAACCGTCCCCCGCCGTGGTGGACCAGGTGGTAACCAATTGGAAGGGAATTGGGGTGGATGTGGTCTTGGCCGTCGGCGGCGGCAGTGTGCTGGATGCGGGCAAAGCCATTGCCGCCATGCTCATGGAAAATGGATCGGTCGTCGATTTTCTCGAAGGGATCGGCAAACGAACCCCCTCGGGTGAATCCGTGCCGGTGGTGGCGGTGCCCACCACCTCGGGGACCGGCAGCGAAGCCACCAAGAATGCGGTTATTTCCCGGGTGGGACGCGGTGGATTCAAGAAGTCCCTGCGGCACGACAACTATGTCCCCCGGCTGGCCATTCTGGATCCGACGCTATGTGTGTCTGCCCCGCCGTCGGTGACCGCGGCCTGCGGCATGGATGCCTTGACCCAACTGATCGAATCCTATGTCTCCACCCAGGCTTCGCCACTGACGGATGCCCTGGCCATGGACGGGCTGCGGCGTCTGGTCCCGGCGCTTCCCGAGGCCTGCGGCAGGGGCGCCGCAGATACCGGCTGCCGCGGCGCCGTGGCCTACGGGGCGTTTCTCTCAGGCGTCACGCTGGCCAATGCGGGATTGGGCGCGGTGCACGGCGTGGCCGGGCCCATGGGTGGCATCTTGTCCATCCCCCACGGCGTCGCCTGCGCCAATTTATTACCCTATGCGGTGAAGGCCACCGTGGGCAATCTAT
>JAGTUY010000410.1 GCA_018224455.1 Desulfosarcina sp. | reverse complement strand
TTGACGGGGCGATCATCAACCCGCTGGACGGGCGCATGATGGCCACGATCATCGCCGCCGAAGCCCTGGCCGGCAGGGACAACTTCTGCATGAACTACCTCAAGGCCTTTCGGGCCGGCATGTTCGAATAATTGAGAGGAACAAACGATCGATGAGCACCGATCCCAATAAAGTGATCTATTCCATGATGCGCGTCAGCAAGTTCTACGACAAAAAACCGATTATCAAAGACATCTCATTGAGTTATTTCTATGGCGCCAAAATAGGTGTGCTGGGCTTGAATGGCTCCGGTAAAAGCACCCTGCTGAAAATAATGGCCGGTGTGGACAAGGAATTCAACGGTGAAACCAACCTGTCCAAGGGCTACACCATCGGCTATCTGGAGCAGGAACCGCTGGTAGAAGAAACCAAGACCGTTCGGGAAATCGTCCAACAGGGTGTTCAGGAGACCGTCGACCTGTTGGATGAATTCAACCGGATCAATGAACGCTTTGCCGAACCCATGTCCGATGGTGAAATGGACAAACTGATCCAGCGCCAGGGTGACGTTCAGGAAAAACTCGATGCAATGGACGCCTGGGATCTGGATTCGCGGCTGGAGATGGCCATGGATGCCCTGCGATGCCCACCCGGAGATACCCCGGTGAACGTCGTCTCCGGTGGCGAGCGGCGCCGGGTGGCACTGTGCCGCCTGCTGCTCAAAAATCCCGACATCCTGCTGCTGGACGAACCCACCAACCACCTGGACGCCGAATCCGTCGCCTGGCTGGAGCAGCATTTGCAGCAGTACGCCGGCACCATTATCGCCGTCACCCATGACCGCTATTTCCTCGATAACGTGGCCGGCTGGATCCTTGAACTGGACCGCGGCCACGGCATTCCCTGGAAGGGCAACTACAGCTCCTGGCTGGAACAAAAACAGAACCAACTGGCCAACGAAGAGAAGTCGGAGAGCGAACGCCAGAAAACACTCAAGCGGGAATTGGAGTGGATCCGCATGGCACCCAAGGGCCGTCGGGCCAAATCCAAGGCCCGCGTCACCGCATACGAGAAATTGATGGATCAAGCCAACGCGCAGCTGGCCAAGGACCTGGAAATTTACATCCCTCCCGGCCCCCGTCTTGGGAATTTAGTCATCCGGGCCAAGGGGCTGACAAAGGGCTACGGGGACAAGCTGCTGGTGGAAAACATGGAATTTTCCCTTCCTCCAGGCGGCATCATAGGCGTTATCGGACCCAACGGAGCAGGAAAGACGACCCTGTTTCGCATGATTACCGGTCAGGATCATCCGGATAGCGGATCGATTGATATCGGCGAGACGGTGAGCTTGGCTTACGTTGACCAGAGCCGTGATGTGCTGGATCCGCAAAAAAATATCTGGGAGATGGTTTCCGGCGGCCAGGATACCATTGAGCTGGGCGATCGCCAGGTCAACTCACGGGCTTACGTGGCCCGGTTCAACTTTTCAGGATCCGACCAGCAAAAAAAAGTGGGGCTGCTTTCCGGTGGCGAACGCAACCGGGTGCACCTGGCCCGTATGCTTAAAACAGGAGCCAACGTGCTGCTGCTGGACGAACCCACCAATGACCTGGATGTCAACACCATGCGGGCCCTGGAAGAGGCCCTGGAAAATTTCGGTGGCTGCGCCGTGGTTATCAGCCATGACCGCTGGTTTTTGGACCGCATCGCCACCCACATGCTGGCCTTCGAGGGCAACAGCCAGGTGCTCTGGTTCGAAGGCAATTACTCTGACTACGAGCAGGACAGAAAAAAAAGGTTGGGTGCGGCGGCGGATCAACCCCACCGCATCAAGTACCGGCAGTTGACGCGATAACGGATTGACTCCCATGGATAAAATCAGGAGGCTGTTGACCCGATTCGTCGGATTTTTCACCACCACCCTCTGGCGGGCACGCCGCGGTGAGCAGCCGGCCATCCAGTGGCTGCTGATCCGCCTGATGCGAACGGTGATTTTGTCGTTTCAGGGCTTTACCCGGAATCATGGCCCCCTGCGTGCGTCGGCGCTGACTTTTTTCACCCTGCTGTCACTGGTGCCGGTGGCTGCCATGGCTTTTGGCATCGCCAAGGGGTTCGGTTTTGAGCGGCGACTCCAGCAGGAGCTGTTGGAAAAATTTTCCGCCCATCAGGAGGTGGTTGCCCAGGTCATCGAATTCGCCCAGAATATGTTGAACAACACCAAGGGCGGAATGATTGCCGGCATCGGCGTCGTCGTCCTTTTCTGGGCAGTTATCAAGGTGCTCGGCAATATCGAAAGCTCCTTCAATCACATCTGGAGGGTTCGCTCGCGCAGTTTTGTTCGCAAACTGAGCGACTACCTGACCATCATGCTGGTCTGCCCGGTGCTGGTGATCATGTCCGGCAGCGTCACGGTATTCATCACATCCCAGGTGTCGGCCATTTCCGGCCGGTTCGAACTGCTGCAAATGGCGGGTCCAGCCATTTATGTGGGCCTTAAAATCCTGCCTTACACCCTTATCTGGATCCTGTTCACCCTGACGTATATGATCATGCCCAACACCCGGGTGCGTTTCGACGGCGCCCTGCTGGCCGGTGTCATCGCCGGCTCCGCTTATCAGGCACTCCAGGCTGCCTACATTCACTTTCAAATCATGGTGGCCAAGTACAACGCCATCTACGGCAGCTTCACCGCCCTTCCCCTGTTCCTGCTGTGGCTGCAGGCCAGCTGGTTTATCGTGCTCATCGGCGCTGAGATTTCTCATGCCTATCAAAATTCAGACCATGTGGATGAAACGGCCGGGGGCCTGGAAATAAGCGTCTCCCGGGCCAGGCTTCTTGCCCTGACGATCTGCCGCCATGTGGTAAGATTATTTCAACAGGGCCGGCCGGCTCAGACGACCGCGCAGATTGCCGATCACCTGGCGCTGCCACCGGCACTGGTGGACAACCTGTCCGATCTTCTGGTAAAAGGAAACATCCTGGTGCGAATCGACAGCCATTCAGACGATGGGCATGCGCTTCAGCCGGCCAGAGATATCGGCAGCCTGACGGTGGGCAGCGTCGTGACCGCCCTCGAGGATGTGGGTAATAACGACGGTCTGCAGCCCCAGCTGCCGGATGCAGAAAGGCTGTCCGAAACCCTGATGGCATTGCGGTCGGAACTGGATCGATCGGCGTCCAACCGGCTGCTTAAGGATGTCTGAAATACAACTGGACCCACCGGAGGTCATCGATCATGGAAAACGTCAACGAGATTACCCGGATCATCGCCCTGACCATGGGCGCCGCCTGGGCCGCCGGCATCAACCTCTATGCGGCCATTGCCACCTTGGGCATTTTAGGCGTGACCGGCAACATGACGCTGCCGCCGGACCTGCAGGTGCTGGCCAACCCGTTGGTCATCGGTGCCGCCTGTCTGATGTTCGCCGTGGAGTTCATCGCCGACAAGATGCCCGGCGTGGACACCGGTTGGGACACGGTCCACACCTTTATCCGGATTCCGGCAGGTGCGCTGCTGGCCGCCGGCGCCGTGGGCGAATTGAATCCCGCGGTGAGCCTGGCGGCCGCCCTTTTGGGCGGGACGCTGGCCGCCGGCACCCACGGCATGAAAGCCGGCTCCCGGCTGCTCATCAACACCTCGCCGGAACCCTTGACCAACTGGACGGCCTCCATCGTGGAAGACATCATGGTGATCGGCGGCATCTGGGCGGCGGTGAATCACCCCTGGGTGTTCCTCGTCCTATTGGCCCTATTCATCCTGCTGATGATCTGGTTATTGCCCAAAGTGTGGCAGGGCATAAAATTGCTGGCGGCAAAGATCAAGCAACTGTTCACGCCACGGCAGGCAGCACCACCGTCGTCGCCACCGATCAATTGAGCTTTGAATTTTTGTAATTTGGAATTGATTTGGAAATTGGTTTTTTAGCGTTTGATATTTCCGGCGTCAATGTGTTGGGCCTATTAGAATGGTCTTATTCATTACCCTTTTCGTGACATCCTTCATCGTGGCCCTTTCCGGGGCCATCATGCCCGGCCCGCTGCTGACCGTCACCATCAGCGAGAGTTCCAAGCGGGGGGTGATGACCGGCCCGCTGCTCATTGTCGGTCACGCGCTGCTGGAACTGGGCTTGGTGCTGGCCCTGATCCTTGGCCTGGCCCCGCTGCTGAAAATGGAATCGGTGTTTATCGTCATCGCCCTGGCCGGTTCAGCGGTTCTACTGTGGATGGGCATCGGCATGCTGAAATCGCTGCCGGGCATGACCCTGGCCACCGATGGCAGCCACGCCGGAAAAAAAAACCTGATCCTGTCCGGCATCATCATGAGCCTGATCAACCCTTACTGGAGCATCTGGTGGGCGACCATCGGCCTGGGTTACATTCTTCACAGCATGAACGCCGGCACCATGGGCGTGGTGGCCTTTTTCTCCGGCCACATCCTGGGAGACCTGTTCTGGTACGCAGCCGTTTCCGCCGCCATCTGGAAAGGCCGGCGACTGCTGTCCGACCGGGGCTACCGCATCCTGATCGGCACTTGTGCCGTCTGTCTCATCGTCTTCTCCTGCCTGTTCGCCTGGTCCGGTATGCAAAAACTCGTCGCTTAGCGGGTTGGACGTCGCATTCCCTCCCCACGGTCTTTTTTTCTGATGTTCACCCACAACGATAACGATTGGGCTACCCAACCTTATACCGCCCGAAGCCACCGTTCACTCCGATTTGCCCAAGGCTGCCCAGTTGTTCGTGCGCCGAAAGGATCAACTGCTCGGTGGTCTCCCAGTCGATGCAGGCGTCGGTAATGGAAACCCCGTATTCCATGGTTTCCAGGTTGCCCGTGTTCTTCTGATTCCCCGCTTTCAGGTGACTCTCCAGCATCATGCCGATGATGCTGCTGTTTCCGTCGATGCGCTGGTTGACCACGTCCTGCCACACCGATCCCTGAAGGGCGTAATTTTTCCTGGAATTGTCGTGCGAGCAGTCCACCATGATGGCTTTGGCCAGGCCTTTGGCCGCCAACATGGCCCTGGCCTCCTCGATGCTGACGGTGTCGTAGTTGGGTCTGGATCCGCCGCGCAGCACCATGTGGGCATGGGGGTTGCCGGTGGTCTTGACGATACAGGTCTGACCGTCCGGATCGATGCCCAGGAAATGCTGGGGAGAAGCAGCGGCAATCATGGCATTGATGGCGGTAGAGAGATCACCGTCCGTGCAGTTCTTGAAACCGACGGGCATGGAAAGACCGCTGGCCATTTCACGATGGGTCTGGGATTCAGTGGTCCGTGCGCCAACGGCGGCCCAGCATACCAGTCCGGCAATGTACTGCGGGACGATAGGATCCAGCATCTCCGTTGCCGTCGGCATACCCAGTTCGGTCACCTTGACCAGCAGGCTGCGGGCTTTCTGAAGGCCGGTGTTGATGTCGTAACTGCCGTCGAGCCAGGGATCGTTGATCAAGCCTTTCCAACCCACATTGGTGCGGGGTTTTTCAAAGTAAACCCGCATGACCAGCAGCATGGTGTCGGCAACCCTTTCACTCAGCGCGTTGAGCCTGCGGGCATAGTCCAGCGCCGCCGCCTCGTCATGGATGGAGCAGGGGCCGGCAATCACCAGCAACCGGGAATCCGTTCCGTCCAGGATATTCGAGATGGCCCGGCGTCCCTCCACCACCGTCCGATGAGCGCTTTCATTGATCGGAATCTGGTCTTTCAACTGGGACGGCGAAATGAGCGGATCAAATTTCTCCACGCGAATATCATAGGTCTTTTCCATGCCGATTTCCTTTCCTGTCGGGTTTTATGGCGGTGCCTTATAACCAAAAAGGCCGCCGGGATTGGCGGCCTTTTGGATGGTTGTCGGGTAACCCGGCGATCTCAACAGCGGGTTAGTCGCACAGTTCGAACAGCGCGGCGGCACCCATGCCACCGCCGATGCACATGGACTCCACGCCATACTTTACACCTTTGCGCCGCATGTTGGCCAGCAGCGTGGCACACAGCTTGGCACCGGTACAGCCCAGGGGGTGACCCAGCGCAATCGCACCGCCATTGATGTTGATGCGATCCATCTGGTCCTCGATGCCGATGGTACGGATGCTGTAGAGTGCCTGCGAGGCAAAGGCTTCGTTGATCTCCCACAGACCGATGTCGCTGGCTTTCATATTTGCCAGTTTCAACAGCTTGGGGATGGCCACCGCCGGTCCGACACCCATCTCATCCGGTTCGCAGCCGACGGTGGTGTACATCCGGAGCCTGGCGATGGGTTTAAGGCCATATTTTTTCACCGCGTCGCCGCTGGCAATCATGGTTGCCGCCGCACCATCCGTGGTCTGCGACGAGTTGCCCGCAGTGACCGACCCGTTAACCGCAAATACGGCCCGCAGTTTGGCCAGGCCTTCTTTGGTGGTCGTGTCACGAACGCCGTCATCGAAATCCTGAATAAAGGTCTCCCTCTTGTAGGTGCCGTTGTCCTGGAGCACATACTTGGCTGCGGGTGTGGGCACGATTTCGGTATACAACCCTTCCTTCTGGGCCTTGGCGGCCTTCATCTGCGACTCGTAGGCAAAGGCGTCCTGGTCTTCCCGGGTCACCTTATAGCGATTGGCCACGTTTTCGGCCGTGATGCCCATGGATGCGTACAAGTCCGCGTGGGCTTTGGCGTGTTCGGGATGCGGGCGGGGCAGATTTCCGCCCATGGGCACGTAGGTCATGGACTCCACGCCGCCCCCCATGGTGACCTCTGACCAGCCGGCCATCACGCGCAACGAGGACAGGGCGATGGCTTCCAGACCCGAGGAGCAGAAACGGTTGACGGTGGCGCCGGAAACGGTGATGGGAAAACCGGCGATCTGGGTGGCCAGCCGGCCGATGTTCAGACCCTGCTCGGCTTCGGGAAAGGAGCAGCCGATCATGACATCATCGATGTCTTTGGGCTCCAGCTTGCCGGTTTTTTCAACCGCCGCCTTCATGATGAAGGCGAGCAGGTCATCCGGGCGGGTATCTTTCAGGGCCCCTTTGCCTCTCCGGCAGCCGGGCGTCCTCACGGACGATACGATATATGCATCTCTCATGGAATTCCTCCTTCGTATTTGGCGATCCATTAAACGGGGCAGATTAGTTTCGAAGCGGCTTGCCCGTCGTCAACATGTGCTCGACGCGGGCCACGGTTTTTTCCTGTTTCCAGAAATCGACAAAGGCCTCTCTTTCGAGATTGAGGATGATCTCTTCGTCAATGGCGCTGTTGGTGCGAACGTCGCCGCCGCTGATCACATAGGCGATCCGCTTGGCCAGGAACGCATCGTATTCGCTGACGAATTTGGCCGACTGCATGTTAAACAGCTCGGCATCGATCATGCCCTGCGCCGCTGCACCCAATACCTGGATGGGCCGTTTGACCGGTGGTGCGTACCCTTCGTCCACCATCTTGATAACCTCTTTCTTGGCTTCACCGACAAGGTAGTCCCGATTGAAGACTATCCGATCCTGGGGGCCGAGAAAGCCGTTGGCCCGTGATTCTGCCGCAGACATGGAGACCTTGGCCATGGCGATGGCCATGAAGGTGGGGATGAAGAATTTGGCCAGGTCAACGTCCGTGACCGGTCCGGGGATCGTGCCGGTCATCTTCTTCCACAAGTTCAGACACCCGCCGCCGCCGGGCAGCAAGCCTACGCCGATCTCGACCAGGCCCATGTAGAGTTCACTGTGGGCGACAATCTTATCCGCAGCCCCCAGACACACTTCACAGCCACCGCCCAATGTCAATCCGTAAGGCGCCGCCACCACCGGGAAACTGGCATAACGAACCTGCTGCATACCGGTCTGGCCTTTTTTCAAAAACGCGTCAATTTCGGCGTACTTGCCCTCCTTGGCCAACCCGGCCATGAAGGCCAGGTCACCGCCGGCGGAAAATGCACCAGGCATCCCGCCCGCCTGGTTGCCGATCACCAACCCGGCGCCGTTGGCATCCACGTATTCCAGCCCTTCGGCCATAAAGTCGACGATTTCACCGTTGATGGCATTCATCTTGGTGTGGAATTCCAGGCAGAAGACATCATCGCCGATATCCACCAGGGATGCGGACTTGCAAGCCTTGACGGTCTTGCCGTCTGCTTTGAGGCCGGCCAGGGAGATGATGTTTTCACTGATTTTCACCGGCTGGTAGCTGCCGGTGGAAAAATCGTAAAAATAGGGTTTGCCGTTTTCCAGCCTGTAAAAGCTGTGGTTGCCGGCCGCCAGCATGGATTTGACGGCTTCGGGAACCGCAAGGCCCTCAGCTTCCATTTTTGCGACGGCGTCCTCGACGCCAATGGCATCCCAGGTTTCAAAGGGTCCCATTTCGAAGTTGAAGCCCCAGCGCATGGCATTGTCGATTTCCACGATGGTATCGGAAATTTCCGGAATCCGGTTGGCCGCATAGATCAGGTTGGAGGCAACGGCTTTCCAGGCAAACCGAGCGCCTTTATCGTCACCGAAAACAACCGCTTTCATCTTTTCGGGCAGGGATTTGGCAGCCTTGGCAGCCGCCAGACAGGGCAGGTCCACCTTACCATATTCGGCGTGGTCCAAGGTGGCCGGATCGATGACTTTACGGATTTTTTTCCATTCGGGGGTCAGGTCGGTCTTGTAGAAGCCGGCCTTGGTCTTTTTCCCCAACATCTTGCCCTCGATCATCTTGCTCACAAATTCGGGCATCACAAAATCGTCCCGAGCCTCGTCGTCGGGCACCAGGTCGTAGGTGTTCTTGGCCACGTGGAAAAGGGTGTCCAGGCCCACCAGATCGGCAGTCTTGAACATGGCGGTTTTCGGACGACCCATGGCCGGTCCGAAAAGGGCATCGACCTCGGGGATGGTCATGCCGTCTTCCAGCATCAGCTGCATGGTTTTTACCATGCCCTGGACACCGATGCGGTTCCCTACAAAATTGGGGGTGTCTTTGGCCCAGACGATGCCCTTTCCCATGACCCGCTCTCCATAGTCGGCCATGAACGCCAGCACATCGGCAAGGGTCTCCTCGCCGGGAATGATTTCCAGCAGTTTCATATAACGGACCGGGTTGAAAAAGTGAGTACCAAGGAAATGCTGCTTGAATTCGCCGCTCAATCCCTCACTCATGCTTTTCAGTGGAATACCGGAGGTGTTGGAGGAGATGATGGCGCCCGGTTTTCTCACCGGCTCGATCCGTTTGAGCAAATCCTGTTTGACCTTCAGGTTCTCGACCACCACTTCCACGATCCAGTCGCAATCCGCCAGCTTGTCAAAATCGTCCTCCAGATTACCGATGCTGATCAGATCGGCATCCTTGGACTGCATGAGCAGCGCCGGCCGGGACATGAGAACGTTATCGAGCCCTGCCTTGGCGATTCTATTTCTGGCCACCGGATTGGTCTTTTCCGCTTCCTTTAGGTCGAACGGAACGATGTCCAGCAGCAGTGTCTTCACACCGGCGCTGGCCAGAAGCGCGGCAATGCCGCCGCCCATCACGCCGCTTCCGATGACCGCTGCCTTCCTGATTTTCCTGGTCATGATATCCTCCTGCAGATTTGAGTTGTCCTTAAGTCGTTTTAACGCGTGTCAACCATATGTCGTCCGCGCGAAATAAATATCAGCACGGTACCAATCGGCCGGGGGTGGTCTCCGGCACCGCCTGAAACCGGTATTGCCATAACCAATGGCCGGTGCCGGAAAAGACCGAGATTCGCTCTTCCCTGCCCGGTTCTAACAAGATCCCGGACACAATGCTGGATT
>JAGTUY010000409.1 GCA_018224455.1 Desulfosarcina sp. | reverse complement strand
CCTTTTTAATCAGATACCGTTTGGACATTAACATTATTAAACAACGCAGGAGGGATGGAATGGAATTTGAGCTCAACAAAACCCAGAAGGACATTCAAAAGGCGGTCAGGGATTTCGTCAAGGGCGAGTTTGATAAGGAGTTGGCTTTCGAGCTGGAAAAAAAGCATGAATTTCCGCGCAAGATCTGGAAAAAAGCCTGCGATCTGGGGCTGCTCGGGGTTCATTTCCCGGAAAAATATTCAGGCCAGGGACTCGGTTCGCTGGAGGACATCCTGGTCATCGAAGAGCTGTGCCGCGGCGACTCCACCATCGGCAGCGCCATCGCCCTGGCGCCCTTCGCTTCGGAACTGATCATGCACTACGGCACCGATGAACAGAAGGAAAAGTACCTGCCCGCCGTGGCCGAGGGTGAAATGCTCTCCGCCGGTGCCTTCACCGAACCGGACCACGGGTCGGACATCACCTTCATGGACACGACCGCCGTCAAAGACGGCGACGAATGGGTGGTCAACGGCGGCAAGACCTTCATCACCAATGGCGGGCTGGCCGGCTTCTACAGCGTACTATGCCAGACCGACCCCGACGCCAAACCCGGCTACCGCGGCCAGAGCCTGATCCTGGTGGAAGCGGATCGGCCTGGTCTCTCCACCGCCGACGTGGGCGAAAAGATGGGCATCCGCATGATGGCCACCGCCGAAGTGATATTAAAGGACGTACGCGTGCCCCTGACCAACCTCATCGGTGAGGAGAACAAGGGCTTTTACCATGTCCTGCACTTTTTCGATGAGAGCCGTATCCAGGTGGCTGCCCAGGCGCTGGGCACCGCCCAGGGCGCCTTTGACCGGGCCCTGGCCTACGTCAAGCAGCGTGAGCAGTTCGGTAAGAAAATCGCCCAGTTTCAGGTCACCCAGCACAAACTGGCTGACATGGCCACCAAGATCGAGCTGGCCCGCCTGATCACTTACAAGGCCGCCTGGAATTTCGACCAGGGCCGCATCGACCCGAAACTCACCTCCATGGCTAAGATGTACGCGGCCCGTACCGCCGTGGAAGTGGCCGACGAGGCCATCCAGCTGCTTGGCGGATACGGTTACATGACCGAATACGAGGTGGAGCGCTTCTACCGCGATGCCAAGATCACCGAGATCTACGAGGGCACCAAGGAGATCCAGAAGAACACCATCGCCAGCGCATTGATCGGCAAATTGAAATAGCGGCCGATCGCAGGAGGACGTATGAACGATGATATCCAGGTATACCGGCCCAACAACAACGTGCGGGTCGTCACGGCGACATCCCTATTCGACGGCCATGACGCCTCGATCAATATTTTCAGACGCATCCTGCAGAGCACCGGCGTCGAGGTGATTCACCTGGGCCACAACCGATCGGTGAAGGAAATCGTCGACGCCGCCATCGAAGAGGATGTCCAGGGCATCGCCATTTCAAGCTACCAGGGCGGCCACCTGGAGTTTTTCAGATACATGGTGGATCTGCTCAAAGAAGGCGGTGCCGCCCACATCAAGGTGTTCGGCGGCGGCGGCGGCGTCATCGTTCCCGAAGAGATCAAGGAACTGGAGGCCTATGGGGTGGCCAAGATTTACACGCCGGAAGACGGCACCCGCATGGGACTCCAGGGAATCATCAACCACATGGTCCAGCTCATGGACTTCTCCCGTGCCGATGCCGGGAACCTGGACCTGTCTGGCCTGGACACGGATAACAAGCTGCTCACGGCCAGCCTGATCACGGCTCTGGAGCAGGCCAAAGCTAAAGAGAACGGCCATCTGGCCAAGTTCCGGCAGGCGCTCAAAGCCAGGATCGGGGACCGTAAGGTGCCGGTGATCGGCATCACCGGCACCGGCGGCGCCGGCAAGTCCTCCCTCACCGATGAGCTGATCCTGCGTATGCTTCATGACCTGAAAGAGATCCGCATCGCCATCATCAGTGCCGACCCGTCCCGCAGAAAGACAGGCGGCGCCCTGCTGGGCGACCGCATCCGCATGAATGCCATCAACAGCCCCCGGATCTTCATGCGCTCCATCGCCACACGGCGCTCCCATACGGAAATCCCCGATGCCCTGGAAGAGGTGCTGGATGTTGTCAAGGCGGCCGGATACGATCTGGTCATCGCCGAAACTGCAGGCATCGGCCAGGGGGATTCCCACATCATCGACCTGGTCGACCTGTCCATGTACGTCATGACCAGCGATTTCGGTGCCGCCTCCCAGCTGGAGAAGATCGATATGCTGGACTTTGCCGACATCGTCGTGGTCAACAAGTTCGAAAAGCGGGGCGGTGAGGACGCGGTGCGAGACGTGCGCAAACAGGTGCAGCGCAACCGCAATGTCTTCGATCGGCTGCCCGACGACATGCCGGTGTTCGGCACCATCGCCTCCAAATTCAATGACGACGGCGTCACCGCCCTGTACCACGCCCTGTTGGACGGCATCCGGGAGAAAACCGGCGTGGCCTTCGAATCCAGTCTGCCCCGGCCCGACACCAAGCAATCCACCTCCAAGACCATCATCATCCCGCCGGAGCGTACCCGCTACCTGGCAGAGATCGCCGAAACGGTCAGAGGTTATCATCGCGAAACCGGAAGCCAGGCCGACGCCATGCGGCGGGTGTGGCACCTGGAGGAGACGGCCAAAGCACTGGCCGATGAAGGTCTCGAGGGAGAAACGGCCGACTTGCTGGAACGGCTTAAAGGAGAAGTCGACAAGGTCCGCGCGGAGCTGGTCGATGAAACGGAAAAATTGGTCAAAGGATGGGAAAAGACCCGCGCCGATTACTCCGGCGACGAACTGGTCTATACGGTCCGCGGCCGGGAGATCCGCGTGCCGCTTTACAGCGAATCCCTCTCCCACCAGAAAATCCCTAAAATCTCCCTGCCGCGCTTCAAGGATCCCGGTGAAATCTACAGCTGGCTGCGCCGCGAAAACCTGCCGGGTTACTTTCCCTTCACTGCCGGGGTGTTTCCCATGAAGCGCATGGGCGAAGACCCCACGCGCATGTTCGCCGGCGAAGGCGATCCGGCGCGCACCAACCGGCGATTTAAGATGCTGTCCGCCAACAGCGATGCCAAACGCCTCTCCACCGCCTTCGATTCGGTGACCCTGTATGGCTACGACCCAGACCGCCGTCCGGATATCTACGGAAAAGTGGGCAATGCCGGGGTGAGTGTATGCACCCTGGATGATGTGAAGGTGCTCTATGGCGGCTTTGAGCTTTGCACCCCCAACACTTCGGTCTCCATGACCATCAACGGTCCGGCACCCATCATGCTGGCCATGTTCCTCAACACGGCCATCGATCAGCAGCTGGACAAATATGCCGGGGAAAACGGTCGGCCGCCGTCAACCGAAGAATATCAGCGGATCAGGGCCATGGTGCTGGAGAATGTGCGCGGCACCGTACAGGCGGACATCCTCAAAGAAGACCAGGGCCAGAACACCTGCATTTTCTCCATCAACTTCGCCCTGAAGATGATGGGGGATATCCAGCAGTATTTTAT
>JAGTUY010000408.1 GCA_018224455.1 Desulfosarcina sp. | reverse complement strand
GGCGAAGACATTCTGGTGATCGTCGGCGGCGTGATTCCGCCGGGCGACTACAACTTTCTGTACCAGGCCGGTGCCGTTGGCGTCTTCGGTCCCGGAACGTCCATTACCGATTCGGCCAACAAGGTGCTCAACGCGCTGGATGAGCGCAAGGCATAATCAAGCATGATGTGAAATATTTAGCTTTTTTTTGCTGACTAAAAAACGCGAATTTCAGGATTACCACAGTAAACCTATTGTAATAAGGAACTATGTCTCGATGGGTGAAAGTGACCCGGAATTTTATATTGACGGCGTCCTCGCCGGCAACCGACGCATCCTGGCCAAGACCATCACCCTGATCGAAAGTGCGCACCCCGCGCACCGGCAATTGGGGCACACCGTGGTGGACCGCCTGCTTCCGGAAACGGGAAAAGCCATTCGCCTCGGCATTACCGGCGTTCCCGGTGTCGGCAAAAGCACCTTCATCGAAAGCTTCGGCACGATGCTGGTGGAAAAGGAGCTTCAGGTGGCGGTGCTGGCCGTAGACCCTTCCAGCACCCGCAGCGGCGGCAGCATCATGGCGGATAAAACCCGCATGGAACGGCTTTCCATTGCACCGGGTGCGTTTATCCGCCCGTCGCCCTCAGGCGGCACTTTAGGCGGCGTGGCCCGCATGACCCGGGAGACCCTGCTGGTTTGCGAAGCGGCTGGGTTCAATGTGGTGCTTGTGGAAACGGTAGGGGTGGGACAGTCTGAAACCACGGTGGCCTCCATGGTCGATTTTTTCCTGGTCCTCATGCTGGCCGGCGCCGGAGACGAACTTCAAGGCATCAAAAAGGGGGTGCTGGAACTGGCCGACGCGGTGGCCATCAACAAGGCCGACGGCGACAACATGGAAAAGGCCGAAAAAGCCCGCCGGTCCTATGAGATGGCCCTGCATCTGCTCAACCCGGCAACGCCCACCTGGTCGCCGCCGGTGCTGGCATGCAGCGCCTTGACTTTGTCCGGTGTGGACACACTTTGGGAGACCATCCAGGACCATCGCCGGCGGCTGTCCGCCACCGGTGAGTTGGATGAAAAACGTCGCCGCCAGGCATTGGCCTGGATGTGGTCCCGCATCGAGGATGGACTCAAGGAGCGATTCTTCGGCAACCATAGGGTCAAAGCCCGGCTGCGGGAGATTGAAGCGTCGGTGGAGCGGGGCGACCTCTCCCCCACCGCAGGCGCTGAAAAGCTTCTTTTTTTGCTTGACAACGATCGCTGAGTCTATAAGAGTCAATGTTCAATTTCCGGCATGCATTCCATATTTATAGATTGTTCAACCACTTATTATTTCAAATTATATTTAATTTGCGGACAGCTGACGGATTGCTTTCCTGATTGCCCGGCAGCTAGTCTAAAAGTTTTGCACTTCAGGTGAAAGGAATCTGACATGGGTATCGTGAAGGAAAAAATCAAGGATCTCAAGGCGCGTGAAGCGCGCATGCTTGAGATGGGCGGAGAAAAGCTGGTCGCCAAGCACAAGGAAAACGGCAGGCTGACCGCCCGTGAACGGCTGGGAAAGCTGTTCGACAAAGGGACCTTTCGGGAGATCGACATGTTCGTGCGGCACCGCTGTGTTAATTTCGGCATGGCAGATGTCGAGATTCCCTCGGACGGCGTGGTCACCGGGCATGGTCTGGTGGACGGCCGGCCGGTGTTCGCCTTTGCCCAGGATTTTACCTCCCGGGCGGGAAGCCTCGGCGAGATGCAGGCCAAAAAAATCTGCAAGGTCATGGATATGGCCCTTCGGGCCGGCGTGCCCTTCGTGGGCCTGAACGATTCGGGCGGTGCCCGCATCCAGGAGGGTGTGGATTCGCTCTCCGGCTTCGGCCAGATCTTCTACCGCAACTCGGTGGCTTCCGGCGTGATCCCTCAGATCTCGGCCATCATGGGACCCACGGCCGGCGGGGCGGTCTATTCGCCGGCCATGACGGATTATATTTTCATGGTCAAGAACACCAGCTACATGTTCATCACCGGCCCTGAAGTGATCAAATCGGTCACCGGCGAGGAGATCAACTTCGAGGACCTGGGCGGCGCCATGGCCCACAACGAAAAAAGCGGTGTGGCCCAGTTTGCCTGCGAGAGCGACGAGGACGCACTGGTCCAGATCAAACAGCTGCTGGCCTATCTGCCGGCCAATAACATGGAAGAGCCGCCCGTGGTGGATACGGGCGACGACCCCACGCGCACGGAGAAGGCACTCAACAGCATCATCCCGGACAGCCCCAACAAATCCTACGACATGCGCGATGTGATCCGCAGCATCGTCGACAACGGCGAGATCTTCGAACCCCACCAGCACTTTGCCACCAATATCCTGACGGCCTTTGCCCGGCTCAACGGGCGGTCCATCGGCATCATCGCCAACCAGCCCATGGTCATGGCCGGCTGTCTGGACATCAATGCATCGGACAAGGCCACCCGCTTCATTCGCTTTTGCGATGCCTTCAACATCCCGCTGCTGACCATCGCCGACGTGCCCGGCTACTTGCCCGGCAGCCAGCAGGAGTGGGGCGGCATCATCCGCCACGGCGCCAAGCTGCTCTGGTGCTACAGCGAGGCCACGGTGCCCAAACTGCTGCTAGTGACTCGCAAGGACTACGGCGGCTCCTACCTGGCCATGTGCTCCAAGGATCTGGGGGCCGACTTCGCCTTTGCCTGGCCCACCGCCGAAATCGCCGTCATGGGCGCCGGCGGTGCCGCCAATGTGATTCATCGCAAGGAGATCAAGGGCGCCAAGGATCCCAAAGCCAAACGGGCGGAGAAGATCGCCGAATACGAGGAGCTCTTCTCAAATCCATACTGCGCTGCCCAGCGGGGCTACATCGATGCGGTCATCGAACCGGCCCAGACCCGGCCGCGGCTGATCGACGCCCTGGAGATCATGTGCAGCAAGCGCGAACTGCGGCCGCCGAAAAAACACGGCAACATCCCCATGTAGCGGCCCTGACAAAAAGCCATCCGAACCCAAAAAAGGTGCGATTTATGGAAGCAAATGAAAAAAGACTGGCCGCCGCCCTTGCCGCGGTAACCGCCTATATCCAGACCGAAGAAGAGGCACTGGTCATGCCGCCGCCAAAGCGGCCGGAACCTCGCCGCTTTGACCAGGGCAACCTGTGGGCCATGGCCGGCCGGCAGGGCATGATGCAGATGAGAGGCCTCATGCAGATGAAAACCTTCAACCGACTCCGCTAGGGTTGGGGACGCAACGACATCCACAAGAGCCATTAAACATCCAATTTTTAAGAGGAGACCCATACGATGAGTGACCACAATCAAGTCAAAATGACCCAAATGAACTATGATGTGAAACGGCCCAAGGCGGACAACCCGGTGAAGGTCATGGATCTAAGCCTGCGCGACGGCCACCAGAGCCTGTTCGCCACCCGCGGGCGCACCGAGGACATGATCCCGGTGGCCGAACTGATGGACCAGGTGGGCTTCTGGGCCGTGGAAACCTGGGGCGGCGCCACCTTTGACACCATGCACCGCTTTCTCAACGAAGATCCCTGGGAGCGCATCCGCACCCTCAAGCGCTACTTCAAAAAGACGCCCTTTTCCATGCTCCTGCGGGCCCAGAACCTGGTGGGCTACCGCAACTACGCCGACGACGTGGCCAATGCCTTCATGGACCGCTCCTGCGAAAACGGCATGGACATCTTTCGCACCTTCGACGCCCTCAACGACTACCGCAATTTCGAGACCGTGGTGCCTAAGATCAAAGCTTACGGCAAGCACTTCCAGGGCTGCATCTGCTACACGCTGACCGAACCGCGTCTGGGCGGCGAGGTCTACAACCTGGATTACTATGTGAATAAAGCCAAGGCTCTGGATGCCATGGGCGCCGACTCCATCTGTATCAAGGACATGGCCGGCCTCATCGCCCCCTACGATGCCTATGCCGTGGTCAAGGCCATCAAGGGGGCGGTCAAACTGCCCGTCCACCTGCACAGCCACTTCACTTCGGGCATGTCTCCGCTGAGCCACCTCAAGGCCATCGAGGCGGGCGTGGATATCATCGACACGGTCATGACGCCTTACGCCTACCGCACCTCCCATGCCGCCGTGGAGCCCCTGGTAATGAGCCTTTTGGGCACCAGCCGCGACACCGGCTTCGACATCCACCTGCTGGCCCAGATCAACGAGATTCTCGAAAAAGAGGTCATGCCCAAGTACAAGCACCTGCTGGACGACTCCAAGGTGTCGATCATCGACATCAACGTGCTGTTGCACCAGACCCCGGGCGGCATGCTCTCCAACCTGGTCAACCAGCTGCGCGACATGGACGCCCTGGACAAGATCGGCGAGGTGTACAAGGAGCTGCCGCGCGTCCGCAAGGACCTGGGGCAAATCCCGCTGGTCACCCCCACCAGTCAGATCGTAGGCATCCAGACGGTCAACAACGTGCTCTTCGACACCCCGGAGGAGCGCTACAAGATGATCACCGGCCAGGTCAAGGACCTGTGCTACGGCCTGTATGGCAAGACCGCCGTGCCGATCAACCCCGAGGTGCAGAAGAAAGCCCTAAAGGGTTATGACCGCGGCGAGGAGCCCATCACCTGCCGTCCCGCCGAAGTGCTCGAACCGGAGATGGAAAAGGCCAAGGCCGAAATCGGCGATCTGGCCGTGGACATGGACGACCTGGTGCTCTACGCCATCTACCCGGTAACCGGTAAGAAGTTCCTGCAGTGGAAATACGGTAAGGAAGAGCCGCCCGCAGCGGTGAAACCGATCACCATGCAGCAGGTGAAAAAGCAGGACGAGCTGATTAAAAAAGCCAAGGCCGGCGAATTGGTGGAGAAGAAAAAAGACGCCCCTGCCAAGGGTGAAAACGTGCGCACCTTCAACGTCTTCGTGGACAACGAGTACTTTGAGGTGGGTGTGGACGAAGTGGGCGGCAGCCCGATCCTGAAATACGCCCAGCAGATCCAGCTGTCCGGCGGGTTGCCGGCGGCGGCACCGGCCAAGCCTGCCGCACCGGCAGCACCGGCCGCACCGGCAGCCGAAAAGAAAGCAGCTGCACCGGCGCCTGCACCGGCAGCCGACACATCCGGCACCCCCCTGGCCGCGCCCATGCCCGGCATGATCGTCAAGTACGACAAGAAAGAGGGCGACACAGTCAGTGCGGGAGAAACCGTGGTTATCCTGGAAGCCATGAAAATGGAAAACGCCCTGGCCGCGCCGGCCAGCGGCACCGTCAAGGCGATCAAATACGCCTCGGGTGACT
>JAGTUY010000407.1 GCA_018224455.1 Desulfosarcina sp. | reverse complement strand
CGGCATCAACCCCTTTGCGTATGTCCGACAGGCATCGCCGCCGGTATCCATGGCATCTGCAATGGCGGCTGCGGCCTCCTGACCGCTGACAATGGCATGGTACAGTCCTTCGCCGAGCAGTGGATCCACCATTCCGGCGGCATCACCGACCAGCAGCACCCGTCCGCGACCGGGTCGATACCGCCATCCCCCCATGCCCAGCGGTGAACCGGTGATGCGAGTCGGCACCGGTCCGCCGACCCTCCGGACCGCATAGTCAACCAGGTCCTGACGGGTGATCCTAACATCCGGTGTAAAGGTATACAGTCCCACGTTGATGTGCTCCGCTTTTGGAAATACCCACCCATACCCGCCGGCGATCTGGCTGAAATCAAAGCCCATGTTCAGATCGTTGGGCGGCACACGGTCCACGATTCCCTCAACGGCAAATCCGGGGCTGAACCCGGTAAATCGCCCTGTCAGTCGACGGACCCGGCTGTGGGCACCGTCGGCACCGATCAAAAAACGGGCGCGGATCGTACCGCTCTCCGTAACCAGCGACACACTTCGATGGCTCTCCACAATCTCATCGATCCGTTTGACAACCGCAAAACGGGCACCCGCAGTCACTGTTTTCTTCAGGCAAAAAAGATCGAATGCCGACCGTTCGACCATGTGGCAGATGGGATCGATGCTGGTGAGCAGTTTTGGATGGCGCATCCGGCAGCTTACCGACAGGTTGCAGACGCTTTTTTGGATCACCGGGGCGATGGAATAGCGAAGGGCTCGCACCGCCTTGACCGTCAGCCCGCCGGCACAGGGTTTCTTTCGCGGAAATTCGGTCCGATCCAATAAAAGCACCCGGAAGCCTTTGACGGCCAGGTCCCAGGACGCGCTGCAGCCGGAGGGTCCTGCTCCGACGACGACGACATCTGCTGTCAGCGAAGCTCCCTTGGGGCCTGATGATGGTTCACCGCACATACAATCTCCGCATTGACTTGATCCATCGGATCTGGCAACAATCAGGGTGATCATGCCATTTCCGGCACCACCTTTCAACCGGCAGTCGGGCAACCATAGGAAGGAGCGGCTAAGTGCTCACGGTTAAAGAAGCGGTTCAAACAGCCATGGATCTTCTCAAAGATCTGTATGACACCCGCAAGTTCGAAGACATCCTGCTGGAAGCGGTGGAGATGGACGACGATGGTCGCCACTGGCAGGTTACCGTGGGGTTTTCACGCAAAGCCCTGTCCGAAAATGTGATGGAGGCCATCGGTTCCAAAAAATATATCCGCAGTCGAAAAATCTTTTGCATCGATGGCAACACCGGAGATCTGGTATCCATGAAAGACGGCGATCCGTCATCTTAGAACCCGACACACCATAAGGAGCATACCGTTGAGCCGCAAACAGCCATTTCAATCCAGGATCAGCGTCCGTTTCAACGATATCGATGCCATGGGTCACGTGAACAACGCCGTGATCTTCACCTACTTTGAAGAGGGCCGAAAAGCCCTCTTCTACGATGCATTCCGGGAATCCGTTCCCGGCGGGTTCAATTTCATGGTCGCCCACCTGGAATGCGACTATATCCTTCCCGTCCGCCTCGAAGACCGGCTGTTGCTGACCATGTGGGTCACCGCTATCGGCACGAAAAGCTTCGGGCTCGCCTATGCCCTGATGGACGAGGCCGATGCGAACCGCATCTTCGCGAAAGGATCCTCCGTCCAGGTATGCTACGACTATCGGCAGCGCCAGTCGGTGCCGGTCCCGCAAACACTCAAAAAAGCACTTTTGGCCTATCACCTGCCCTCCTGAGGATTTTTTGCAATAAATTGAACACTAGCCGCGGCCCTGATAAGCGGGATCTTTGCTTTGCTTCGACAAGCGACGGGGAGTGTTCTGCCTGCAAAGGCAGGATCAGCTGAGCACCGCAGGGATACAAGCGATTCCCCGTTCGCTCGCTAACCCCGCCCCAATTGACAGGAAATTTGCGCGCCGTCGCGTTCAAACTACAAATTTTATGAATTTTTTTCATTTTATGGATTGTGTTCGTTTAAGTTAGACGACCTATTTTTTGCTCAAGAATTATCGGAAAAGCCCGATTCATATCAGTATAGGCAATCTGGTGGGTCTCATTTAGCCGAACCGTCAAGCGGAAAAGCCCGGAAAAAAGGGATAGACCGCTCGAACCGGCAATAAAGGAGAGCAAACATGCTACACGGCCGATCTGTATTCATCCGCATTTTCATTGGGCTTTTCCTGCTCCTCTCAGCATCGACGGCCTTCGCCAGCCAGGACACAATCAAGATTGCGTTGAACTATCCCGAAACCGGCCCTTACCGAAAAGAGGGCAAGGATCAGTGGAAAGCCGCCTACCTCGCTAAAAATGAAATCAACGCCGCTGGTGGCATTTTGAACAAGCAGATTGAACTGGTTACCTATGACACCAAATCCAGTGCAGCGCTCGCGGCCAAAAATGCCGCCCAAGCCATCGACAATCAAGGCGTGAAAATGGTTTTCGGCGGCTCTTCCAGTGCGGTTGCCGTGGCCGTATCCAAGGTGTGCCAGGAGAAAGAGACCCTCTTTTTCGGCACGCTCACCTATTCCACAACGGTTACCGGCAGCGAGGGCAGGCGCCATACGTTCAGGGAGTGCTACGATTCGTGGATGGCGGCCAAGGCCATGTCGTCCTATCTTAAAAAAAATTTTTCCGGTCAAAAATACTTCTATATCACAGCAGATTATACCTGGGGCTGGACCACGGAAACATCCTTGAGAAAATTCAGCGGTACCGAAGACAAATCGGTTCACAAGGGTGTGTTGACGCCATTTCCCTCCACCGATTTCAGCAGTGCGCTGAAAAAGGCCGAACAGGAGCAGCCGGACGTACTGGTATTGGTCCTTTTCGGCCAGGAAATGGCCAACGCGATTCGATCGGCTCACAAAATGGGGATGAAGGACCGAATGCAGATCTTGGTGCCCAATCTGACCATCGGCATGGCTGAACGCGGCGGGCCCAGGGCCATGGAAGGTGTTGTGGGGACGCTGCCCTGGTGCTGGCAGATCCCGTATAAATACAATTATACGAGGGGCATCAAATTTGTCGAAGATTTCCAAAAGGAGCATCAGCGCTACCCCAGCACCTCCGCCGCTTCCGCCTACACCATCATGCACGAATACAAATCAGCCGTTGAACGGGCCGGCTCGTTTGAATCGGCAAAAGTGATCAAGGCCCTGGAAGGCCACCGCTATCAGCTGCTGAAAGATCAACAGGTTTGGCGCAATTTTGATCATCAATCCGTTCAGACCGTTTACGTGGTGCGCTGCAAGCCGAGGGAGGATGTTGTTAAGAACAAATACAATCTGGATTATTTTGAAATCATAGACAGTCTGCCCGGAGATCTGGCTGCAATTACCCGTCAGGAGTGGCATGACGTTCGCCGAAAGGCCGGCAAACCGACCCGCCTGGAATAGCTGCCAAGCGACTGAAAAACCGCGGTACAGATGTAGGTTTTCAATCTATAAAACCGGCAGGTTCGAATGAACCTTGAAGCACCCGCGGGTAGTAAAGCGCAGGATAATCACTCAACCGTTTTGGATCGATATGATTGGTGGCATAGGTGATCACCAGATCCCCCCCGGTCAGGAAGGGGTGTGATTTGGCGGCATAAATCAAAACGCCGGGAATCGAGATTTCTTCCGGCGAAAAAAAACGGGTCAACGGCCCCCAAGGCCCTTCGGGTCGGGGGGCGATCCGCCATCCCAGGTCGGCAGCACCGAAACCGATGGTTTGAATTTGGACGAACTGATTGATACGGGGTTCGAAATGAACGCCGAACTCGGCTTGGGCATCGGTGAACAGGACCGCCGGTCTATTGTCCATCTGTGTTTCTTTATTCCATCCCAGCCCCGCACCGTACCACCATTCTGGTTCGCGCAAATCCCCTGCCCATGCCTGATCCTCTTTCCACCTGGCCAGATAGGCCTGATTCCCGCCTTGATTGGTCCCATATGCATAAAGGTATCCCTTATCGTGAAAGACGCCGCCGGTGCCCAAAGCGATGACGAACGTGCCTGGGTTTTTTCTCACGTCAGTGGACTGCCACCGTTCAGGCGGCGCATCGGGATTGTCGACCCATTTCGCATGCCAGCCGGTCACGGCAAATCCCAGATCATTTTCAAAAGGCGCGATGGTCGTTAGAAAGATTAGCAAACGATTGCCGAGACGAATGCCGTCGCCGGGCCAAAACCATGTGTTTTCGGATTCGGGGAAGAAGGAAATCGGTGTACGCACCGCCGTCTGCCTCCAGAAAAATGCCATGGATGCCGCAGCGGGATCGCTTCCGGTTTGAATGCCGATGCTGTTGCGGATCAGGTGGGCCCGGCTTCGGTCGTTGCCGCTGTCCGCGCGTACAAGGGTGTCGCCAAACAGCCAGAGCACCCTGCCCTTTCCCAGATCCACGCTGTGGGCATCATCAGCCCCCAGCCACCAGGGGTCCTGCCGAAAGAGGCGATCGGCTGCCGGCCATGGACGGGCCCTGAGATGAATGGTCGAAGACTGCTTTTCAATTGGCCACTGGCAGGCCACGG
>JAGTUY010000406.1 GCA_018224455.1 Desulfosarcina sp. | reverse complement strand
CTTCAGACTAAACGGGTAAGCATCATTACAACCCAATCAGCCGGCTACTTACTCCTGCTCGGTCTCTCCCTTGGCCCGCAGCGCCGCCAGAAAAGCGCCCTGCTGCATGGGCGTGGTCTCGTCTTTCAGAACGCGGGTGAAGGCCGCCCTGGCTTCACCGCGTGTCATATCCTGCTTGTCGATGAGTCGGGCAATGATTGCGCCGAACGAATGGTCATGTTGCATGTGACTGTGCGCTCCTTTTCCAATCAACGATCAGTCCGGCAAAACGAGCTCCAGGCAGGCATTTCAAGCGCTTGAGCGGCGGGAACATCCGACTTCCATAAAAAAAACCCGCGGCAGCATGCATCTGTATCCATTCGCCAAGAACAACCGGACGAAAACGATACGGACAGCTTCCAGCGGGTATCCGTTGTGGCGGGCATGCAAAGATGCTCCAGTCTGATGACAGGCAGGCTTTGTCAATTTCTGGATGGACGACCGTAAGGATGAAAATCGATTTCCAGTTCGCTCGCTATCGCGGTTCAAAAACACGCACGGGATGCTTCCCCTTTTTATAACCGCCGGATCGGTCGACAGGGGCTGCACGGCAAAGTGAACGCATATATCCTTGCCGCCAGGACGGCGCAACATGGCAGACCGATTGTGGATCGGAAACCGGGCCACCATTTTCAATCCCTGCCTGTTTTGAAAATAAAGTCCTCGACGAAGGTCGAGGTGCCGGTGTAAGAAGAAACATCTCAGGTCCTGCCACCCGAAATCACGATACACCTGATGAAGGAGCTACGTATGACTGGACGCCGGCTGATCCCAGCCGTGTTGGCACTGTGGCTGGTCGTGGCTACAATGGCCGCACCCGGCCCCGCCGATGCGCAATCAACCGATTCAAGGGAAATGGAACGCGCCAGGATTGGCTACCGATTTTCCTACACGCCCACCTACCAGTTTGAAACCGACATGGACAGCGGCGGCAGTTTCGATGTTCAGCGCCATTTCCTGCGGTTCGACATCTCCCGGTTCATCGACCGGCACTGGACAGTGGGCCTCGGGCTGAGCCTCGATTACGAACGCTGGGATTTTTCCGGCCTCGACGGCTTGGCCGGCGTCGACCTGTGGAATGAGATTTTCAGGCCGGGCATCAGCCTTCCCGTTATTTACAGCACCGGAGGCAAGTGGCGGTTCGGGATCATTCCCTCCATCGATTTTGCCGGTGCGTCCGGTGCCGAAGCCGGCGAATCCCTCTCCTACGGTGCGGTGCTGTCGGCGGCCTACGCCTTCGGACCGGATCTGATGCTGGGCCTGGGCACCGGTATATTCGAGCGCCTGGATCAATCCGAGGTCTTTCCTTTTGTGGTCATCAACTGGAAGATCAACGACCGCCTGCGATTGACCAATCCCTTCCGGGCCGGTCCGGTGGGTCCGGCCGGTCTGGAACTGGTTTACGCGCCGGATGACAGCTGGGAAATGAGCATTGGCGGTGCCTATCGATCTTACCGCTTCCGCTTGGACGACTCCAGCGCGGTGGCCGACGGCATCGGCGAGGTGGATTTCTGGGCGCCCTTCCTGCGAGTGGGCCGGCCGATGGGCGAGCACTATCGCTTGGACTTCAACGGCGGGGCGGTGGTGGGCGGTGGCATCACCATCGAGGATGAAAACGGCAACCAACTGGGAAAGACCGACTACGACACGGCGCCGTTTGTGGGGGTAACCCTAAAAGGCCAATTCTGATTCGGCTGACTTCATGGTGTCATTCAGATTGGTTGCGTCGGATCGCTTTCCGTCGGGGGAGGAAGCACTGAGGTTCCTGGCGCAGGGAACGGCATCGTTTACACGCGTCTGCCAATAATGCACGGCTTGGTATGGAAGCCTCCGGCCGGGACACCCGAACGTCGGAATAACCCCGACTATACGGCAATACGCCAGCAGCGGTGGATCGTCTTTCGCTTGGAGGCGTAGTCTTCAGGGATGGTGCCGGCCGTGATCTCCGTCACATCGGCAGCCGCCAGCCCGTCCATGCGGGGCTCGAAGCTCTGGTGGTTGGTGGAGAAGAAGAGCGTGGCACCCGGTCGAAGCAGGCCGACCACCGCTTTTAAGAGCCGGGGATGGTCCCTGGCGATGTCGAAGGCCACGTTGCGGGTCTTGGTGGTGGAATAGGAGGGCGGATCTACGACGGCCAGGTCGAAACGCTGCCTTTCCCGTGCGGCTTTCTTCAGGAAATCGAAGGCGTGGGTCTGGACCAGTCGGTGGGTCGTCAAATCCATGGCATTGAGAACAAAGTTCTCACGAGCCCATTGGATCGCACTATCTGACCGATCCACCGAGACGGTCGAGCGCGCTCCGCCTTTGGCGGCATAACAAGAAAAGGATGCCGTGTAGCAGTACAGGTTGAGAAAATCTTTGCCGGCGGCCAGTTCCCGGACCATCTGCCGGGTTTCCCGGTGGTCAGCGAACAGGCCCGTATCGACATAGTCGGTCGGATTGACCAGAAATCTCAGGTCCCGTTCGAACAGAACGATTTTCCGGTCGGTGTGGTCGAGACGTTCGTAGCGCCGGCCGTCCTGGCGGCCGGCCCAGCGCTGTTTCAGGTGTACCTTTTCCGCCGGCACGTCCAGGGCGCCGGCGACGGCCCGGCCCATCATGGGCAGCCATTCGGGCACCGACTGGCGCCGCATATACTCTCCGATCACCAGGTGTCCGCCATACCAGTCCACCACGGCACGAATTTCCGGGATGTCCCAGTCATACAGCCTGAAGACCTCGATATTCTGCCGGCTGAAGCGATTGCGCAGGTGCTTGAATCGCTTTTTCACCCGATTGGCCAGCATCCGGCCCTGCCGTTGAAAGTGTTCGGGGATGTCGCTATCGTTCATGGATGCACGGTTCGTATTTCTTATCGTAAAATGGGCTCGTATGGCAGTATGGCCGATCTGCCGGAAATGTCAATCGGCAACGGCCGCGCCGCCGGCCTTAGGTTCCGACCGCTTTGACCTGGGTCATGGTTTTGGCCTGCCCTGCATGCAACATGGTCTACGCGATGACCCCCTGTCATTGCACTCATGCGGACCATGCCATGGCGGCAGGAATGGGTTATTGATGGGCGTGTTTAAATTGATCACGTTGAGGAAATAGCATGAAATCGCTGGCCCAAATGAAAAACCGGCTCAAGGAACTGGAAGCTGCCATCAAGGAGACCGAGGCACGACTTCCCGCCCACTCGGTCAAGCCGCCGGTAATGATTGACCTGCTGGCCTTGGAGGATGAATACGAAACCCCACTGGCAATTTACAGCGCCAGCGGGGCTTTTTTATGTATTTTTTCCGCCTTTAACCATGATTGACGGTTTTTGAATGTCAGACGATCATTCGATGTCCACGGAAATCTGCCTGGGCGTTTCCTCCACCGGTTTGGGGATCTCCACCGTGAGCACGCCGTTTGTGAATTTGGCCTTGATCTGCTCCGGCAAGACCATCGCGTGAAGGGTGAAGGAGCGGTGAAAGTTTCCGCAGATGCGTTCCCGGCGATAAT
>JAGTUY010000405.1 GCA_018224455.1 Desulfosarcina sp. | reverse complement strand
ATGGTCGTGATGGAACGTTTTTATTCAGAGGGAGTAGAAACCCTCCATTTGAGAACCGAAACAAAAATAAAGGCAAATAATGTGCCTTTTTATCGATCTTTAGTCGTAAAATGAATGTTGACGAACTCGAAATACGGACAAATATAGCCGAATTGGTTAAAATTTCAAGATCAAAGATTACCAATACCAAAGAATGAGGCCTCGTTCTCATAAGTCACAGGAAAGGGGTCTTGCCGCATAACGCAGCGATTGGACTTAATACCCGGTCGTCATTGTTGATTTCTTTAGGGATGCATCTGAGGCAGCCGGGTTACGAAAATTGCGCACGATGATAATTTTGGCGTGTTCTATCCATGGGACTGGCGAATGCCGCTGAAAGTCTTACCGGCGATGGCGATGAATCAAGATGGGCTCAAATATGATTGTGCTTGAGGTTGATGCGCTTTTTCCTGACCTCGGCTGATTCGTAGTAGTGTGATTTTTTGTCGATCCACCAGCCGTGTGCCCTGTTTTCCCCGTCGGTGTACCCCAGATCGTAGCCATGACGGGCGCCGTTCAAAAAGACGGCAATCATAATGATGATAGCAACCGCTGCAGCGATAAGCCTGCCTTTTGTAACGAACGCCCGCATGATTAAACCCATCCTTTAGGTCTGAATCTCACCTGCCATATTCGGCCGTTTCACGAAAAACTTGACCCGTTTTTCGTGAAGCCGGATTCAGATCGGTCCGCGGATGCAACCATGATGCATTCGGCAATTATGCTTGCCGGTAACCTCGGCATTACAATTGATCTTCTTTTTAAAATCACTGATGATCCCCGTGGTTTATTTCTTTTTTTCATCTCGATCCCATCGTTGTGCGCCATGAGAAAGGTGAAGGCCATCCATGCACAAACAATCATCCACTGACGCCAACTTTTCTGCCGGTCGACTGGGTACGTTTGCCGGTGTGTTCACCCCCAGCGTGCTGACCATATTGGGGATCATTCTCTTTTTAAGGCTCGGGTATGTGATCGGCAGCGTCGGATTGGCCCGAGCTCTGATCATTATCGCCCTGGCCAACGCCATCAGCGTGCTCACCAGCATTTCCCTGTCTGCCGTAGCCACCAACCTCAAGGTAAAGGGCGGCGGTGATTACTACCTGATTTCGCGCACCCTGGGGTTGGAATTCGGTGGCTCCATCGGCCTGGTGCTTTTTCTGGCGCAAAGCGTGTCCATCGCTTTTTATTGCATCGGTTTCGCCGAGGCAGTGGCCGCTTTTTTTCCTCAGGTGCATCCGTTGACCGTTCAGCTGATTGCTGCCGGAGCCGTGGCCTTTCTTTTTGTTTTCGCATGGCTGGGTGCGGACTGGGCCACCCGCTTCCAGTTTGCGGTCATGGCCCTGCTGATCGCCGCATTGCTTTCATTTTTCATCGGTGGCATCCACAGCTGGGATTCGGCGCTGCTGGCCGCCAACTGGGCGGCGCCGGAAAATGGCGCCCCCTTTTGGATTCTCTTTGCCATCTTTTTTCCCGCCGTCACCGGCTTCACCCAGGGGGTGAGCATGTCCGGGGACCTGGAAGACCCGGGAAAAAGCATACCATTAGGGACCTTTCTGGCCGTGGGAATCTCTATTGTCGTTTATTTCGCTGTGGCGGTTCTGTTTGCGGGGGCCCTGCCCAACCAGGTCCTGTCGTCGAACTACGTTGCCATGAAAACCGTTTCCGCCGTGGGATTTTTCATCGATGCCGGGGTGATTGCCGCGACCCTTTCCTCGGCTATGGCGTCATTCATGGGGGCGCCGCGTATCCTGCAGTCCTTGTCTGCCGACCGGATTTTTTCCTTTCTGACGCCTTTTGCAAAAGTCAGTGAGCCGTCAGGCAACCCCCGACGGGGCGTGCTGCTTTCCGCCGCCATTGCCTTTGTCACCATTGCCTTGGGGCAGTTGAACCTGGTGGCCAGTGTGGTCTCCATGTTTTTTTTGATCTCGTATGGCCTGCTCAACTATGCCACCTATTTCGAGGCCAGAACCCAAAGCCCCTCTTTTCGACCGCGCTTCAAATGGTTTTCCCCCCCGCTGAGTTTGGCGGGTTTCGCTATTTGTACCGGCGCCATGCTCGCCATCGACCTCAAGAGCGGGGCGGCGGCCATCGCCCTGTTGTTCGCCGTGCACCAGTATCTCAAGCGAACCGCCGGCCCGGCCCGGTGGGCCGACAGCGCCCGGTCCCACCACCTGCAGCGGGTGCGCCAGCACCTGCTTGCCGCCGGCGCGGATCCTGAGCATGCCCGGGATTGGCGTCCACAACTGATAGTTTTTACTCAGGATACCAAGCGGCGTGCCCCGTTGCTGGCATTTGCCGCCTGGATCGAAGGTGGTACGGGCTTCACGGAGGCGGTGCAGATTATCGAAGGTGAAGGGATGGCAGCCAGAAGGGCGCAGGACTCGGCCCACCGAGGGCTGGCCGAAGCCATTGCTTCTGGCAGCCACGCCATGTTTCCCCTTACCGTGTGTGCGCTGGATGTTACCCAGGCCATGGGAATTCTTATCCAGAGTTCGGGCATCGGCCCACTGCGCCCCAATACGGTGGTCCTTAACTGGATGGGAGAATCCGCAAAAGCCATTTCCGGTATCGGCGCCTACAACTACGTGAAAAACCTGAGGCTGATTTTCCCTCAGGGAAAAAACCTGGTGGTCCTGCGCATGGACCCGGAATCCTGGGAGCGCCTTGGGGCTCAATCGAGGGAAGGCCGCCGGATCGATGTGTGGTGGCAGGGTAATGCCACCAGTCGTCTGATGTTGCTGCTGGCGCATCTGATGACCCGCAACGAACCATGGGACAAAACCACGCTGCGCGTTCTGACGCAGGGTGATGGCACGCAGATTGAACTTGAAAAAGAGAAATTGGTTAAAAGGATGGAAGACATTCGAATCGATGCGGCCGCCGAAATTGTCGAGAATTTCGATGCCGACACGATCGTGCAGCAGTCGGCCGATGCGGCCTTTGTTTTTCTGCCCTTGAAGATCCAGCAGAACCGCATTCTCGACCCCAGCGGTAAATCATTCGAGCGCTCCCTGCCCCGGTTACCGGTTTCTGCTGTGGTCATGGCCGCTGAGGACATCGACCTGGATGCGGCCCCCGAAGAGGGACTGGCCGCCCAGATTGCCCAGGCGGCCGATGAGCTGGATGCGGCGCGTAAAAAAGCCGCGGACGCTGAAAAGGCAGCCGCCGAAAAGCAGACGGCCCTGGAAAGGCTCAACAGCCGGCTCAACGCCTTGGAAATTAGAGGCGTTTCCGGTGTAGTGCCCCTGGATGCCCGTGAGGGACTCAAAGCGAAAATCAAGGATGCCGAATCCGATGTCGAACGGGCTCATCGACAGGCGGTCAAGGCCAAGTTCAAGGCTGATGATGCAGCCAAGACCATTGATGCGTTGACTCCTGGATCAACGTCTGAAAAGGAACCGACCTGAAAAAGACTTGATTATTTAGGGGTTTTGAGTTGATATAGAGCAGCTTGCCGTTCACTGTGAAAGCGCTTTGCCCCGAGTAAGGGGTTCCTCGCAGCCGGAGCCACGGATAGTCTATCATGATCATCTATTGTGAGGAGTGTGGTTTTAAAAACACGATTGACGAGGCAGGCGTCAAAGGACCAAAGCCTCAAATTCCCTGCGGAAAGTGCGGGGACTTCCTGCGCTTTTACGGCCTGAAGGCAAAAGCGCTCAAAAAACCCTCGTCGAAGCATAAAAAGGCGCCGGGATCCTGCCTGATCCTGAAATACGGCAAGGTGGTGGTCCTTGTAAACAAAACCAACACTCGCGTGGAGATCGGTCGCCAGAAGAGCAATGACATCCAGGTGGTGAACAACCGGGTATCGCGGACGCACGCGTTGGTCGAGTACAAGGATGGGAACTATTATCTCACCGACCAAAGCTCCAATGGCACCTATCTTCTCATGGAGGGGCGCAAAGGCGTCACCGTTAGAAAAAAAGAAATCATGCTCACCGCCAAGGGTGTCATCGGTCCGGGATACAAAGTGGATTTCAAATCCCCCGATGCCATTCATCTGTTATTCGAGCAAACTCCCTGATCCTTATAAACCCAAAAAGATGTCCGGGTTTTCCAGCCGGATCAACCGCTGTTTGAGGTCAAGCCCGCCGCCGTAGCCGGTCAGGGTGCCATCTTTTCCGATGACCCGGTGGCAGGGAATAATGATCGAGATAGGGTTGCGCCCGTTGGCGGCACCCACGGCCCGCACGGCACCAGGCCTGCCGATGCGCCGGGCAATCCACTCGTAGGAGACCACCCGGCCATAAGGAATCTCTAAAAGCGCCGACCACACTTTCATTTGAAAGGGTGTGCCTTCCGGAAGCAGATCGATGTCGAAGGTTTTGCGTTCGCCTGCCAAATAAGCGGCAAGCTGTCTTTTAACCGCTGTGAAATGGGCCGTATCCCGCCGCCAATTCCCTTGGATGGCTACCGGATGTTTTCCGCTGATGAAATTCAGGTGCCGCAACCCATTCTCGTCTCCGGCCAGAACCAGGGTGCCGGCCAGATCGGTTTGAACATAATCATAGATCATTGCGCCTCCTATGCCAGCCACAGGTAAATCGCCGCGTAAGCCCGCCAGGGGCGCCAGGCGTCGGCACGCGTCATCACCTGCTTGACTGTCGGGCGGGTGTTCCCCATCTGGAGAGCCTTCATGATGCCCAGGTCTGAGGCGGGGAAGGCGTCGGGCTCCCCTAAGGCACGCATGGCCACATAATTCGCCGTCCACTCTCCGATGCCCGGTATGCTTGTCATGGCATCGACAAAGCGGGACAACTCTCCGATCGTGTCCAGCTGCAGCGATCCCGAAACGATTGCCTGGGCGAGGTGTCGAAGTGTCTCTTTTCTCTTGCGGGGCATGCCGATGGCTGTCATCTCGGCTGCCAGCATCTCGGCGGAGGTGGGAAAGAGCCGTGTCAAATGAGGCTTGCCTCCTGCGTTACAGGGGACGCCAAGTCTGGTGAATGGCTCGGGCAACGGCGGCCGATGTGCCGTTCCAGGCTGGTGTCCCCGGGGCCGTTTCGGGCCGGCAGCGCAGGCATGGGCGCAGGCCGACTGCAGCTGCAGCAGCTGCCGTGGGGTAATAGACGATGTTTTCCGGCCGGGGCGACCGTGCCGGGCAGACGGGTCGGCAATAGATGCCCGTGCTCTTGACGCCGATAAAAAAAGGCCGTCAAAGCGCGGGCCCCGGGCCAGCCTGGCCCGATCACAGGCAGAGCGGTCCATAAGGGTATTCATGTTGATCCTTAAGTCATGGCGGAACAACTCGCGTATTGTCATTGAAGCCATTTCCCTTTATGCTTTGTGTCATATTCAGGTTTTTTTGGTCGTCTGGCAAGTCGTTTTCGGACATGTTAATCAAAAATAGAGGCGCCAATGTCCCGATTCACCCGAAAATCGTCAAAAAAGGCCGGAAGTTCTCCCGGGACCCTGGTCCACGTGGGAGAAAAAAAAACGGACGACATCCGTCTTTCCATGCTGCACTATGACGCAGAAACGCTGCTGGAGAGATCCTTGGACCGGGTTGAAGCGGCGTTGCCCAGTCTGAAGCCCGCGGCCACCACCTGGATCAATATCGACGGCATTCACGACATCGCCGTCATGGAGCATCTCGGCAGGCAATTCGGCCTTCATCCGTTGACTCTGGAAGATGTGCTGAACACCTCCCAGCGGCCCAAAGCCGAGGCCTTCGACGACTATCTCTTTGTCGTAATGAAAATGCTCCAGCATGATGCAAAAAAAAATCTTATCTCTTCGGAGCAGATCAGCCTGATTCTGGAAAAAAATGTCCTGATCTCTTTCCAGGAGTCAACCGGCGATGTGTTCGAGCCGGTCCGGGAGCGGATCAGGAAAGGCAAAGGACGGATCCGCTCCGGTGGCAGCGATTATTTGGCATACGCGCTCATCGACGCCATTGTAGACAACTATTTTGTAATTCTGGAAAAACTGGGGGAGCGGCTGGAAATTCTGGAAGAGGCCATTGACGACCATCCCGATGCCGGGATTTTAGCAGATATTCACACCATCCGGCGGGAGTTGATCTACCTGAGAAAGCAGGTCTGGCCACTGCGGGAGATTATCGCGCATTTCCTCAAGGACGACGTGGCCTTCATTGGCGATTCCACCCGTCTTTTCATGCGTGACGTATACGATCACACCATCCAGACCATCGATACCATCGAATCCTTTCGGGACATCCTTTCCGGCATGCAGGATCTTTACCTGTCCATCATCAGCAACCGCATGAACGAGGTGATGAAGGTGCTCACCATCATCGCCACCATTTTCATCCCCATCACCTTTGTCGTCGGCATCTACGGCATGAACTTTACTCACATGCCCGAGCTGACCTGGCGCTGGGGCTATCTGCTTGTGTGGATCATCATCCTGATTATTATCGCAGGCATGCTCGTCTTTTTCAGGCGCAAGAAGTGGTTGTGACCCGCAAAAGCGAGCGCGTTCCCCGACGGTTGCGGCGGAGAATTGTCAATGGCGTCTCGAAGAAAAAAAATGGCCTTCCGGTTAACACGGAAGGCCATTTAAAAATTGGAAAACGAAGCGTTAGACCACGGTCACGTTAGCTGCGGCAGGTCCCTTGGGACCCTGCTCGATGTCAAAGCTAACCCGGTCTCCTTCGCTGAGAGATCTGAACCCACTGGAATTGATTGCCGAATGGTGAACAAATACATCCGGACCGTCTTCCTGCTCGATGAAACCAAACCCCTTGCTGTCATTGAACCACTTCACGATACCATTTGCCATGCTAACATCCTCCTACGAATAAAAAAAAAATTAATCATTGCTTCAAACTCCAGGTGCCATTTTGACAAATGGGTCGACCCCTGAGAAAGAAACCGGACCGCCAACACCGGCAGTCCTTTATGATTTTCGAACCATATCATGCATAACGATAAATGCAAGTCTAATATTACGAATGTGTAAAAAGTGTCAAATCGGTATTATTTCTTGGTCCGCTTCGGCCGGTAATAATGGGTGGCCGTGCCGTGAAAGATGTCGGCAGCCTCCTTGAACGTCTCGGACAGGGTGGGATGGGGGTGGATCGTCAACCCCACATCGGTGGCATTGGCCCCCATTTCCAGGGCCAGGGTTGCCTCGGCGATCAACTCCCCGGCGCCGGGCCCAACGATACCTGCACCCAGCAGGCGCTCGGTGTCCGGATCGATGATCAGCTTGGTGAGCCCGTCTCTGCGGCTCAAGGTAACGGCGCGGCCGGATGCCGCCCAGGGAAACCGGGTCACTTCAACGGCGATGCCTTTTTCTTTGGCAGCCCCTTCGGTGAGGCCTGTCCAGGCGATCTCCGGGTCGGTGAAGACCACCGCCGGGATGGCTGCGGAATCAGCGATCACATTTTTTCCGGCGATGTTTTCCACGGCAATTCGTGCTTCGTAGGCGGCCTTGTGGGCCAGCATGGGCTGCCCGGCCACGTCGCCAATAGCAAAGACCGTTGCCGCTGTGGTCCGGCACCGGTTGTCTGTTTGAACAAACCCGTTTTCATCCAGCGACACCCCTGCTTTTTCCAAGGCCAGGCCGGCGACGTTGGGCCGGCGGCCCACCGCCACGAGCACCCGCTGGAACAGTTGGGTTCGGGGCTTTTGATCCTGCCCCTGGAAGGTCACCTTGACGCCGTTTTTCTGGATTTTGGCCGCTGCCACCGTGGTGTTCAGCAGGATCGCTTTGAACCGGTCCGTCAGGTTCTTGGTCAGGAAACGCACCAAATCCCGGTCGGCACCGGCCAGCAGGTGGGGCAGCATCTCGACAACGGTCACCTCCGACCCCAACGCGGCGTAAACGCTGCCCAGCTCCAAGCCAATGTAGCCACCGCCCACCACCAGCAGCGTTGTGGGCACCGATTCCAGATCCAGGGCTTTTTTCGAGTTCCAGATGCGGTCGCCGTCTGTCGGCAACATCGGTATTTCTGACGAACGGGAGCCCGTGGCCAGGATGGCGTGCTCGAAACCCAGTGTGCTTGTTTTTCCATCAGCATCCGTCAGCGACAGGGTTTGGTCGTCCGAGAATACGGCAGAGGACCGGAGGTGGGTGATTTTGCGCTGGACCACCAACCGTCCCAGCCCGTCGGTGAGCCCGTTGACCACATCCATTTTCCATTGTCGCACCCGGTCGATGTCTATTTTGGGTTTGCCGAAAGAGACCCCCCAGGCGTCTGCATCGGCCGCTTCGTGAATCAGCCGGGCGATGTGCAACAGAGCCTTGGAGGGGATGCATCCGCGGTAAAGGCAGACACCGCCGGGATTTTCCGCCGGATCGATAAGGGTGACGGTCAGGCCCATATCCGCGGCCAGAAAGGCGGCCGCGTAACCACCGGGGCCGGCACCGATGACAGCCAGTTGTGTGTTAATGTCAGTCATGTGATACTCGCTTTCTTAAGGCTAATCGAGAAAAAGGGTCATGGGCTGTTCCAGTCCATCGCAGATCCAGCGCAGGAATCGCGCCGCGTCGGCCCCGTCGATGATGCGGTGGTCGTAGGAGAGCGAAAGGGGCAGCACGGTTCTTGGTTCGAAGCGGTCATGCACAAAAACCGGTTTGACGGCGGATCGGCTCACGCCCAGGATGGCCACTTGGGGCCATAACACAATGGGAGTAAACCCCACCCCGCCGATGCCTCCCTGGTTGGAGATGCTGAAGGTGCCGCCCTCCAGCTCGTCGGGCTTGATCTTTTTGTTGCGGGCACGTTGGGCCAGGTCCCCGATGACTTTGGCCAGGTCGACGATGCTTCTCTGATCGGCATCGCGTATCACCGGCACCAACAGGCCCCGCGGGGTATCGGCAGCGATGCCGATATGCACGTATCGCTTGAGGATGATGCGTCGGTTGGCGACGTCAATGCTGGCATTGAACCGCGGAAACCGTTTCAGGGCTTCGGCGCAGACGCGGGTGATGACGGCCGTTACGGTCAGCTTGGCCCCGGCTTTTTTTACTTTTGGAGGATTTTTTTCGATGAATGCCATCACACCGGTGATTTCCGCCTCATCAAACTGGGTGACATGGGGGATGGTCGTCCAGGAGGCCGCCGGGCTTTGGGCCGTCAGCTGCCGGACCGTTTCCATCTCCTCGATGTCGATCTTCCCCCAGCGGCTGAAATCGGGCATCGTCGGCGTTCCGGTTACGATGGGGGGGCCGGCCGTCATTGAATCGCCCGATTGTCGCT
>JAGTUY010000404.1 GCA_018224455.1 Desulfosarcina sp. | reverse complement strand
TTGCCACCACCAGCCTCTCTTCCGGCCTCAAACCGCCATCCGCCTCCCATCTTCCGTCCTCCGTCTTCCGTCCTCCGTCCTCCGTCTTCCGTCTTCCGTCCTCAGTCCTCCGTCCTCAGTCGTTGGCGTACAAGTTGAACAGGATATCGTTTTCCAGATACATCTGCTCCAGCCGCTCCTGGTGCGCGTTAAGCTGCGGGTGCTGCCGATTGACCAGTTCCAGCACCAGGTAGTTGATGATGCAGGAAATGGTCGTCGGGTACCCAATCAGGGGAATCGAGCGGGACGGTACAACCAGGGAGAGATGGGCAAAGGGGATCACCGGACACAGGGCGTTGTCGGTGATCACCAGCAGGTTGTGCTGAAGCCGTCGGGCCACTTTGGCCAGCTTGATCAGTTCGTTGGGGTAGCGTGAGGTGGTGATGATCGTCACCAGGCTGTCGTCGGGCGCATTGGTCAGCCAGTCGATGGCCGTGCTGTCACTGCCCTTGAGGATATGGACGCCCCGACGGACCTTGGTCAGCGACCAGCCCATGTAATAGGCGAAGGTGTAGGAAACCCGTGAGCCGACCACATAAACAACGGGGCTCTCCTGAAGCTGCTCGACGATCCGGTCCAACACCTTCATGTCGATGGTTTCGTAAAACTGCCGCAGATTGTTCATCTCTTCGAAGACCACCCGGTGCAGCAGATCGGTGCCGGGCCCCTTCATACCGGGCAGATCCACCCGATCCGGCAGGCTCAGCCCGGAATCCACAAAATCTCGCAGCGCCTGGAGGAATTCTCCATAGCCGCCGTAGCCCAGCTGCCCCACGAACCGAACCACCGTGGCCTCGCTGACCCCACAGGCCCCGGAGAGCTCTTTGGTGGTCATGAACACCGCCTTGCGAGGGTTCTGGATAATGTAGCTGCCTAACACCTTGCCCTTGGGGGTAAGCGTATCCAGCTGGTTGACAATGCCCTTGATCACCGGATGTGCCTGAGAATCGTTCATGATCAGCCCCTTGAATGAACGTAAAATGAAAATTTCATTTCATTCCGGTAAAAGTGATATAAACTATTTTTTTTAAATATATTTATTACTACAAGAATTTTTTGTCAAGGCTGTTTGAACACTTTTTATTCAATATTAAATTTTGTTATTGACATGTTTCATTTCATTCGGTTACCATCCGCGACAACTAGTTGTTTCACGTTTCATCTTCACCCACGCACGTTTTATCTTTTAACCATGTAGGGAGAGCGTATGTTCTGGAAATCCAAGCCCCTGTGGGGCAGCAAAACCAGACTGAAGTCCAACTACGATGCGGTGATCATCGGCGGCGGTCTTCACGGTCTGGCCACAGCCTACTACCTGGCCAAGGAGCACGGCATCACGGATGTGGCCATCATTGAAAAACGCTTCATCGGATTCGGCGGTGCCGGTCGCAATACGGCCATCGTGCGGGCCAACCAGCGCACGCAGTACAATGTTCCGCTTTACAAGGAGGCGCTCGACCTGTGGCCGGTGCTGACCAAGGAGCTGGACTACAACCTGATGTTCAACAACTGCGGCAACCTCAACCTGATGCACAGCGAAGCCGCCATGAAGTCGGCCCGCATGACCATCGCCACCGCCCAGTTCCACGGCGTGGAGAGCCACCTCATCGACGCCAAGCAGGCCAAGGAACTGGTGCCGGCGTTGAACATCTCCGAGGACATCACCTTCCCCATCCATGGGGCCATGTTCCATCCCCCGGGAGGCATCGTACGCCATGATGCCGTGGTCTGGGGCCTGGCCAAAGGGGCCGCCAAACATGGCGTGCACATCCACCAGCACACCGAAGCCACCGCCATCCACACCGAAGGCGGCAAAATCACCGGCGTTACGACCTCCCGCGGCCGCATCCATACGCCCCGGGTACTGATCAGTGCCGGCGGCTACAGTGCCGGCCTGATCTACCAGATGCTGGGTATCAAGCTGCCCATCGCCGTGCTCACCATTCAGGCCATGGTCACCCAGCCGCTCAAACCGCTGCTCGACCATGTGGTGTCGTCCGGTGCATACCACTGCTACGCCAACCAGACCCTCAAAGGAGAGATCGCCACCGGCGCCCACATGGACCAGTGGCCCAACTATACGACCCAGAACACGGCCCACTACATCAAGCATCAGGCCGAGGCCCTGTCCGACTGGCTGCCTTGCCTGCGCGGTGTCAAATTCATGCGCATCTGGGGCGGGCTGGCCGACATGACCCCGGACATGGCGCCCATCATGGACGGCAACGATCATATCGAAGGCTTCTACATGGACTGCGGCTGGGGCTATTTCGGCTTCAAATCCTGCAGTGCCGTCGGCAAATACATGGCTCAATTCATGGCCAGCGGAAACTGCCCGGACATGCTCAAGCCGTTCAACCTGCGTCGCTACGAAAACCACCAGTTGATGGGTGAAACCGCCGAACTGGTCAGCTATACGCCTAACAATTAGAGGAGATTGAATCATGGCTTTAATACTCACCTGCCCCGTCTGCGGCAAACGCAACGGATACGAGTTCCGCTATGGGGGAGAAGACAAGGGTCCGCGCCCGGCGGAAGCGGGGCTGACCCCTGCCGCCTGGTGCGACTATGTCCATATGAACAAGTGCACGGCCGGCGTCCTCAAGGAGTGGTGGTTTCATCGCGATGGCTGCGGGTCCTGGTTCACCACCTGGCGTGACACAACCAAAAACCTCGAAGTGGCACAACCGGAGGCAAGCAAATGAACAGGCTTAACCAATTGCCCACACTCCGCATCACCCCCTCGGAAAAACTATCCCTGAATTACCGGGGAAAAACCGTCCAGGGCGTGGCCGGAGATACGGTTGCGACGGCCCTTTATGCCAATGGCGTCCGGGTCTTTGCACGCAGTTTGAAATACCACCGCCCCCGCGGGCTTTACAGCCTCGACGGGGAGTGCAGCAACACCTGCATGGACGTCAACGGCGTTCCCAACGTGCGCACCGAAAACACGCTGCTCAAAGACGGCATGGTCGTCAAGGAGCAGAATGTCAAAGGCTCTGCCGACCGTGACTGGCTGGCCTTCATCGACAAGCTGGACTGGATGATGCCGGCCGGCTTCTACTACAAGACCATGCACAAGCCCGCAGCCGTCTGGCCCGTGGCAATGAAGCAGATCCGCAAGGCCGCCGGCATCGGCGTCATTTCCGCCGACTACCAGATGAGGGGTCAGTACGACGAGATGTTCGTTAAAGCGGAAGTCACCGTCATCGGCGGCGGCGCCGCCGGCATGTCCGCGGCCCTGGCCGCCGCCGAATCCGGACAGCGGGTGGTCCTGCTCGAATCCCGTCCTCACCTGGGCGGATGTTTCGACTACCGGGTCAGCACCACCGCCGAAGGCACGCCCCTTTACCAAAGGGCCCGTGAACTGGCCAAACAGGTGGAGCAAACCGGCAACATCCGGACCTTCAAACACACCTCGATGGTCGGCGCTTACAACAACAACCTGATCACCGCCTTTCAGGTGGGCGGGGCCACGGACGCCTTCACCGAACGCTACATCGAAATCCGTTCGGACAGCGTCGTAGTAGCCACCGGCTGCATCGAACGCCCCCTGATCTTCGACCACAACGAGCGCCCCGGTGTCATGCAGGTGGGCTGCGCCCATCGCATGGCCCGCACCTACGGGCTGCTGCCGGGCAGCGAGGCGGTCTTTTCCGTGGGTCACGACCTGGGCCTGGAAGCCGCCGTCGACCTTTTCGACCTGGGGCTCAAAATCAACTGCGTGGCCGACATCCGCGAGGACGGCCAGAATCCCGAACTGATGCTGGCCCTGGCCGAACGCAAGATCCCGGTTCTCAAGGGCTGGGTGGCCGCCAAGGCCCACGGCGGAAAGAAGGTGGAAAAGGTAACCCTCTCCACCGTCGAAGGCACCGTCAACCGCCAGTTCCCCTGTGACCTGCTGGTGGCGTCCGCCGGCCTGACCCCGGTCACCGGGCCCTTCATCCTGGCCCAGGCCAAGATGGGCTACGACAGCCTCACCGGTTACTTCCTGCCAACGACGGTGCCCGAAAAGATGTTTCCCGCCGGCCGACTGACCGGCGTCAACGACCCCGCCGCCATCGAAGCCTCCGGCCGCCTGGCCGGCCTCAAGGCCGCGACTGCCGCCGGTGCTGACATGGGCAACCTCGTCGCCGCCGCCGAAAAAGCCGCAGCGTCCCTCCCCGGCCCGCAACGCGGCTGCAAGCTGGTCACCGCACCGGTCAAGGGGCGCAAGAGTTTCATCTGCTTCGACGAGGACACCACCATTAAAAATATCAAACAGGCCATCGAGATGGGCTTCGATGTCCCCGAGCTGATCAAACGCTTTACCTCGGCCGGCACCGGCCCGGGCCAGGGCGGCATTCCGGGGCACAACCTGCCCCTGTTCGTGGCCAAGTACACGGCCTCCATCAACACGCCGGTGCCCACCACGGTGCGTCCTCCGCTGGTGCCCACCTTCCTGGCCACCTATGCCGGCTACAACCACCATATGTTCAAACACACGCCGCTGCACGACTCGCAGATCAAAGATGGCGGCATCTTCCGCAACATCGGCGTCTGGCAGCGAGCGCGCTATTTCTCCGACGATTTCGACTGCAAGGAAGAGATCCTCAACGTGCGCAACAACGTGGGTATCCTCGACGGCTCGACCCTGGGCAAGTTCCGTATCCACGGACCCGATGCCCTAAAGGCCCTGCAGCGGGTCTACGTCTCGGACATGAGCAAACTCAAGCCAGGCCGCATCAAGTATTCGGCCATGTGCAACGACGACGGCTGCGTCATCGACGACGGCGTGGTGGTCAAGCTGCGGGAAAACGACTACTACCTCACCACGTCTTCCGCCCGGGCCGGGCAGACCGTGGAATGGATCCGCTACCACACCCGCTTCGATGGATGGGACTTTTCTCTGGTCAACCTGACCGACGCCATGGGCGTGATCAATATCTCCGGGCCCAATTCCGGCAAGGTCCTGGCCAAGGTGATAGACATTGACCTTTCCAGTGAGGCCTTTCCCTTCTCCGGGTACCAGGAGTTTACACTCAAGGATGCCATCTTCGTGCGGGCCATGCGCTTAGGGTTCGTGGGTGAACTTTCCTACGAACTGCACGTACCCGCATCCTACACCCAGGCGGTCTGGGACATGCTCAAGGAAGCCGGTGCCGAATTCGGCATCCGCAACTTCGGCGTGGAAGCCCAAAACGTGCTGCGCATGGAAAAGTGCCACGTCATTCTCGGCTCCGAATCCGAACAGCGCACCAACCTGCTGGATTTGGGATTGGGCTTTCTCTGGGACCGCAAGAAGGCCGATGCCAAGACCGTGGGTGCCGTGGCCCTGCGCCAGGCCGAAAAAGATGTCGGCCGGCTCAAGCTGGTGGGCATCCGTATGGAGGACGACAACCGGCCCGCCCGCGACGGCGCGCTGATTGTCGACAACAAGGTTCGCGGCTACGTGGCCACCATGCGCAAGAGCTTTTCCACCGGCCAGGCCGTGGGTATGGCCCTGGTGGAGTCCCAGTTGGCGGACACCGGCACCCGGCTGGAAATTTTTGAGGATGAATGCAACGGCGTGCGGCTGTATGCCCGCGTCGTTGCCATGCCCTTTTACGACCCCAAAGGCGAACGCATGAAATCCTAATTACGACGCAATGAATCTCAGTGTTAAGTTGCAAGGGTTAAGTGTTAAGCAAAGGAATTGTGTCGATTTTTAACATGAAATCGACCCGATCCACCACTTAACACTTAAAACTGAACACTTAAAACTCCACAAACATGAGGTATCCATCATGGTAGCAATAAAACGACAATCGCCGGTGCAGTTCAAGGTCAGCCCCCGGAATACCGAGGTGCGCGACAATTGGACCGTAGCACTGGAATACGACGAAGAGGGCCGGGGTCCCTGGCTGGCGGACCTGGCCCACAAGACCCGCTGGGACCTGCAGGACAGCAAGGTTGGCGAGCAGCGGCCCTGCGACCTGGCGGTACCGGCCACGCCGGGTTCGTGCACCTTTGCCAACGACACGCTGGTCAACCGCATGAACCGCACCCAGACCTCAGTCTATCATTTGGGCGCAGCGGCACCGGCCCTGCCCGATTTTGCAGGCTACACCGACGTCACCGAATCCACAGTCTTTCTGGCCCTGTTCGGCCCCAAGGCGTTTCATATCGCCGAAAAGCTCAGCGCCCTGGACTTTCTGGACCCGGCCAAGCAGGCGCCCTTTCTCTACCAGGGCCCCTTTTGTCATGTGCCCTGCCAGATCGTCACCCTGGAAAAGGCGGCCGACGGCAGCGGCGGGTTCCTGCTGACCTGCAGCCGGGGGTACGGCGACAGCATGATTCACGCCATCCTGGAAGCCGGGTCCTCGTTGGGCCTGCGACCGGCCGGCGAAAACCGCTTTTCCGCCTGGATTCGCGGTCTTCAGGAGTAGCGGGCCTATTTTCCGTTTTTTACACGGATCAGCGGAACCCATCGAAGGACTGAAGCAGCAGTTGTGCGCTTGAGCCGATTGGTTTTGGTCCAGGCGGATCGGGAGCCGGCGGTCACTACCGGCTTTCATGCGAAAGTGAAAAATTGCTTTCTTCCAAATAGAAAATATTTTTTCTTTTCAGTTAAAAAATTTTACATTTTTTCAGTGCCATGACGGCAAAGGGTGTGTCAGCCGGTGGAGACTTTCAATAACTGTTCATAATTATTACAATATAAACTGATTCAAAATATCGTCGGAAAAAATCAGATTTAGTTTTTTTGCGGTGTTTATTTTGCATTTGAAATTATTGTGAACCTGACCCGATTCATCTTGAACGAACTTTTACGCATGTCACGTGACGGAGGAAACCATGACCAAAAAGTATGACGCCATTATCATCGGGGCCGGGGTGATCGGTGCCCCCATTGCCTACGAGCTTTCCAAAATGGGGTACAAGACCATGAGCGTGGACAAACTGCCCGATGCCGGTGAAGGCTCTACGGCCGGTTCATGCGCCATCGTCCGCGCCCACTACTCCACCGAAGACGGTGTGGCCTTCGCCTACGAGGGGTTCAAATATTGGCTGGATTGGGAGAACTACCTGGACCACGTGAAAGACGAGAAGGGCCTAGCCAAGTTCATGAACACGGGCTCCCTGCTGATCAAATCCCAGGGGCACAAGTGGCAGAACGTTAAAAAGCACTACGATGCCGTGGGCGTCCAGTATAAGGAATTGACCAACGAGGAGATCCTGGAGATGATCCCCGTGCTTGACCTGCACGAGTTCTGGCCGGTCAAGCGCCCCGAGGATCCGGCCTTCTGGGAAGATCCCACCAAAATGCTCGAAGGCGGACTTTTCTGCCCCGAGGGCGGTTATGTCAACGACCCGGCCCTGTCCGCCCACAACATCATGCGCGCCGCCGAAGCCAAGGGCGCCACTTTCATGTTCAACGCCGAGGTGGTCAACATCCGAGCCGCCGAAGGCAAGGTCCAGGGCATCACCCTGGCCGACGGCACCGAGATCGATGCCCCCGTCGTGGTCAACTGCGCCGGCCCCCACTCCTTCAAGGTCAACCAGATGGCCCCCGGCGTCTGGGAGGGCTGCAACATCAAGACCAAGGCCTTGCGCCATGAAGTCATGTACTGCCCCGCCCCCGAGGATTACGATTACCTCAACAAAGGCTACCACCAGAGCGATGGCGACATCGGCTGCTACGTGCGCCCGGAAGTGGGCAACATGTATCTCATCGGCTCCGAAGACCCGGAATGCGACCCCCAGGAGTGGGTGGACCCTGACGAGTTCTACGCCGGCAAAGGCGGCCACGGACGAGACAACCAGCTTTCAGAGGAACAGTGGAAAGCCCAGTGCTACCGTCTGGGACGCCGCGTCCCCACCCTGCAGGTGCCCAATCAGCCCAAAGGTGTCGTCGACCTCTACGACTGCTCCGACGACTGGATTCCGGTCTACGACAAGTCCGACCTGGGCGGTTTCTACATGGCCGTCGGCACCAGCGGCAACCAGTACAAGAACGCCCCGGTGGTGGGCCGCATGATGGCCGAACTGATCGATGCGTGTGAAAAGGGTCTGGATCACGACAAGGAGCCCTTCCAGTACAAGATGAAATACACCGGACGGACCCTGGATGTGGGTTTCTTCTCCCGCAAACGCGAGATCAACTACAACTCCAGCTTTTCGGTCAACGGATAAGCCGGTGGCATCTACGCTTGAAAGATGGATGCGTTGCTGCTAATTGAAACGGGTCTGCTGCGGCAGTCCCGTTTTTTCATTTGGATTGAACCATGAACATCTACGTCTGCGTGAAGCACGTCCCCGATTCCGCCGCCACCATCACCGTCGAGGGTGACAACGCGATAAACGAGAAAATCACCTGGCTGATGAACCCCTATGATGAGCACGCCCTCACCGAAGCCGCCAGGATCAAGGCGGCCGGCAAAGCAGTCGAGATCGTCGCCGTGTGCTTGGGCAAACCGGCTGCTGAGAACACCCTGCGCTCGGCCATGGCCATGGGGGCCGACCGCAGCATTCTGATCGAGACCGATCAATACCACGACAGCATCATCACCGCCCGCGCCCTGGCCGCCGCCATTCGCAAGGACGGGACCCCCTGGATCATCTTCACCGGCAAGGAATCCATCGACAGCGAAGGCATGCAGACCCAGTTCCGCCTGGCCCAACACCTGGGCCTGCCCGTGGCCACCAACGTGATTAAAATCAACGCGGACAGCGGTGGCGTGACGGTGGAATGCGAGCGTGAAGCCGGTACTATCGACGTTTACCGCATGGCCGCGCCCTGCGTCGTCGGCGCCGGCAAAGGGCTGAACAACCCCAATTACCCGACATTCCCGGACATCGTCAGATCGCGCAAAAAGCCGGTCAAGCGGATCGACCTTGCCGAACAGGCCATCGACAGGCCGGCAGCCGGCATGCAGATCCGGGAACTGGTGCCGGCTGTCGAGCAGCGCACCCCCAAAGCCCTCGCGGGCAGCGCAGCGGACATCGCCGCGCAGATTGTGGACATCCTCAAGAACGAAGCCAAGGTGATTTGACCATGCAACCGATCGGATTGCTCATCGAGTTCAAGGGCGGGCAGATCAAGCCGGCCAATTTCGGCATGGCCACCGCCGCCCGCGCAGAGAACCGGCAACTGGTGGCCTTGGTGGTGGACACGCCGGCCAACGATGCCAAAGCCGCGCTGGAAGCCTACGGGGTGACCCGCGTCGTCAACATCCGCACCGACAGCAACGGATGGAACCCCGCCGTGCATGCCGCCGCGGTGGTTGCGGCCATGCAGGAAAATGGAATCACCACGCTGATCGGCCTGACCAGCCCCACCGGCCGGGAGCTGCTGCCGCGCGTCGCCGCCCGGCTGGATGCACCCCTGGTCATGGACTGCATCGACATCGACCTGGACGCCCACCGGGTGAAGACCTCCCAGTATTCGGGCAAGACTATCGCCACCATATCCATGACCGGCAGTCATTTCATCTACGGCATGCGCGCCAATGTCGTCGCCCCTGAGGAAGCGCCGGCAGCGGCGGAAGTCATCGATTTTCCCTTTGCGGCCGATCAAGGCAGCGGCTTCGAGGTGATCGAGACCCGCACCGACGGCAGCGGGTCCCAGCACCTGGCCGAATCGGACATTATCATCTCCGGCGGACGGGGGCTGAAGAATGCTGAGAACTTCAAACTGCTCTTTGACTGCGCCAGGCACCTCAATGCCGCCGTGGGCGCCTCCCGGGTGGCCGTGGACAACGGATGGGTGCCCTACGCCATGCAGGTGGGCCAGACCGGTGTCAAAGTGAACCCCAAAGTTTACATGGCCGTAGGTATTTCCGGTTCCATTCAGCACTTTGCCGGCATGAAAACCGCCAAGACCGTCATCGCCATCAACACCGATGCCAAGGCCGCCATCATGGCCAACTGCGACTATTTTGTGGTGGGGGATCTGTTCGACATTCTACCGGCGCTGGAAAAGGCGTTAGCGTCGGTGAAGCGTTAAAGCCCAGGGCCATTGCGCTTCATCACAATGTGTGAACCGCACCCGATATCTTCAACATCAGCTCCGTCAACGTTCTCCCCCAGGAAACCATGGAATCCGGTTCGATGCGCGCCGATCTGTTCTACCGCCCGGCAGTGGCGTTCATCAAGATCCCCCCTCTGCGCGAACGTATGCAGGACCTGGATCGGCTGAACTTCAGGGAAAACGCGTCCCCGTAACATCGAAGCAATGGGGCAGCGTCCAGAACACGTCAAGATCATGGTGTGTCAGGGCGGCCACGTGGCCGTCGAACCAGAAGTGGGCCACCGGCCAGTGGGTCGCGTCGTAGGTCAGCGTCATGCGTGTGTCATCGACGATCGCCGCGACCCGGCAACGGGACAGGCCGACCATGCCCTTTCCCACGGCCTTGAGCACGGCTTCCTTGGCGGTCCAGAATCGGAAAAAGGCCCTTTGTCGGTCCCCGTCCACCAGCTGCCACTCATCGTCATCGGCCACCTTGGTCAGCAGGGCGCCGTTTACCGGCCGGATCGTCTCCAGGTCCATGCCCACCGGCAACAGAGACGCCACACCGCCAACCATGTCGGATTTATGGGTCAACGACCAGTGGACGCCGCCCACCGGCAGGGGGACGCCCTTTTGATTCTTGGGAAAGGCGTCCAGGTGAAGACCGCTTTTTTCACATGATTTCATCAAGGCCGACCGGGCGAGACGGCTCAGGGCCTTGACCTTGTCCCGACCGTTGAGGCGATGATCGGCGTCGGAGACCGGCAGGATCACCGGAAAGAGCTGGGTTGCGGCATGCGTCATGGGCGTCGGGATGAAGCGTCGGTTTCTTTTTGAATGGTCAGGGCCATCTCGTACACCGTTTTCCGCGGCAGGTTGTATTGTTTGGCAAAGGCTTTGGACAGGCCCGAAAGATGGGCACCGGGTTGAGCCAGCGCATGGCGAAGCGCTTGGGCCAGCTCGGCGTCGGAAACTGGATCAGATCCCGCTGCGCCATCCACGAGCAGCGTGCACTCTCCTTTGACCTCGGGGCGATCGGCCAGAACGACCACTATTTCAGAAAGGGTGCCGCGGATAAACTCCTCGTGAAGCTTGGTCATCTCCCGGGCCAGCACCGCAGACCGGTTTCCCATCACCGAGCGGATGTCATCCAGAAAACCCGCCACCCGACGGGGGGATTCGTAAAAAATGAGCGTCCGGGGTTCAGCGGCCAGCGACCCCAGCAGATCCATCCGTTTACCCTTCTTCTTGGGGGCGAACCCCAAAAATACGAAGGCGTCGGTAGGCAGTCCC
>JAGTUY010000403.1 GCA_018224455.1 Desulfosarcina sp. | reverse complement strand
CGAAAAGCAGCAAAAAAGCACTGCCGCATCGTCCCGGTCGAAAAACCAGGACACCCAAATCCGCCCCAGCATCATCCGGTGTGAGAAGTTAAAAGGCGATGCCGCCCTGGCCGCCTGCAACGAGGGGCTCACGGTGAACCCCGACCACCCCTGGTGATCAACGCTCAGCCAAAGCCGAAGACATCGGACATAAACGTCGTTTGTGGATGGATGTCTGGCTGTTCAACCGCCATGGTCCCTCAACCAAATGGCAACCATCCGAATGGTAACCACAATAATAGCCAGCGTGGCCCCAAGGAAAAAGAGGCTGACCAGCCCATACCACAGCCGGGTAATGGCGTGCTTCAATTTCCTGAAGCATTTCAAGGGGGCGTTGGGTTTATCCGGTACGGCGCGGAAGGTCACAATGAATGAATACGTGCTCAACCCCCATAACAAACTGACTGAAAAGGGAATTATAAATCGATCACCCTTTTCAGCTGCGAAAAAAAGAACGATCACCACCAGTGATGCCAGGCTGATCAACCCAATCCCCAGTGATGGCAGGCGAAGCACCTGAATGGCCTGTGCCATGCGCTTGAGCTTATCTATCATTTATCGATCAATTGGTTACCATTTAATTCTTATTGAGCAGCATCACGTCATTGGCAACGACGTCGAGGCGGGCATCGAACCGCCGCGCCAGGTATTCAAACGTACGCTGGCTGTAGAAGCAAATATGCGTCATATCACGAATGTAGTGCCATTGACGGAACGCCTGTTTATCCGTCACCCGCTTGGTCATGACACCCAGCCATCCGCCTGGTTTTAACACCTTGAACAATGCGGCAAATTCCAGCTTGGGATCGCGCAGATGCTCGACGACCTCGGTGGCACAGATGAAATCATACCGGTTATGGAACACGGAAGGATCGTTGTAATAAATCGGGTCGTAAAGATCCACCTCATGACCGTGGGCTTCCAACAGGACCGACAGGGTCGGACCGGGCCCACAACCGTAATCCAATCCTTTTTGCCTGGCCTTTAGCCGCTGCATGAGCGGCGCACTGAGTCTGGAGAGGAATTGGCGATATCCCCGGTCCTGCGGATCGTTTTCATGCAGATCGTAGGTTGCCTTCTCATCTTCGGCGCTCAGCCAATAGCGCTGGGGAACGAAGACCAATTCACAATTCAAACAGTTCAGGTAGATCCTGTTTTCGTCCTCGAAAAAGGGATCAATATCGTCACCGCTGCACAACGGGCAAAGGGGTGCATGATATTTGGTTTTCATTTAGGTTGGGCCTGATTTTTGATATTTTAGCCGTTTTGGTTTCAAGGCATCGGTCGGACGAACGCCACCCGCTGCAGCGTTTGCTTAATGGCCTTATCTATGGCCGCAAGTGTATGGGGCTTCTTGACCCAGCCCTCGGCACCCAAGCCAACCGTATCCCCGACCGCTGATCCAGTGAGAGGTGCCGTCTACCACTTTACCCCTATTCTGCACCGCTTGTCATTCGAATCAAAGAACCTTAGTTTAAAGTTTATTAACAGCGACTGCATTGGCCGCTTAAAACATTGAAAAACAATCCGTCACTTTTTATACCATACCAACAACAAAATGAGGTAATAGACATGAAAAAGCTAACATTTGCAATCGTATGGGTTATAATGCTTGCCCTCCCGTTGTCAGCATTTGCCGGCAACTACGGAACATCGAAAAATACATCGGACGCCATGAACACCAACGATATCGTCGATACGGCCGTAGCGGCGGGTTCTTTCAACACCCTGGTCGCGGCGGTGCAGGCCGCTGATCTGGAGGAGACGTTGAGAAGCAAGGGGCCGTTTACCGTTTTCGCGCCCACCGACGAAGCCTTTGCCAAGCTGCCCCCGGGAACCCTGGAAAACCTGCTCAAACCGGAAAACAAGTCCCAGCTGCAGGCCATTTTGACCTACCATGTGGTGCCGGGCAAGGTCATGGCCGCAGACGCCGCCACGCTCACCTCGGCGAAAACAGTCAACGGTCAGAGTTTCCGCATCACCGAATCGGGCGGCGGTTTGATGGTTGACAAGGCGACCGTGGTCAAGGCGGATATCCCCGCCAGCAACGGGGTCATCCATGTCATCGACCAGGTCATTCTTCCGCAATAAAAGCCTGGCTGAAAACGCCAAAATTATCGTTCCGAACTATTAGAACCTTAGGGGCGGGTGCTTGTTGATGAAGCCCGCCCCTTTTTTATGGCCGCAGGCTGGATCAGGTCGGCGGCCGGTGCGCCCTTGAGGCGCGCCCGGAATATACTGATCATTTCATCCCACTGGGTCTCCCGGCTGAATCGGTTCGCCTGGTAAAGTGTCTGGTGGGCCTGGAAAATGTTGTCGGGCACCAAAGGATGCGACAGATAGATCGAGATACCCGTGGCTGCACAATCCGACGTGTGACGGGCATAGACGAGGACACGATCCGACATTAGATCCAGCACCCGGTCGCAGGCGGCTTCCAGTTCGGGATGGGTGAGAGCGGCGCGCAAATGGCGCACGAAGCCCAACAGATCATAATATTCCATCTTCAAAAAGCTGGCAAAAGGCTGGGCCGCGGACAAGGCTGTCCGCATGGCCTGCACCACAACGGCTTTTTCAGCGTCTCGAATCAGCTGTTGGGCCAGGACATCCAGTGCAGACACCAGCTGAGGCATGGCGGTCGTATCTACCAGGGCCATTCCACCTGAAAAGCGGCGGGTCTGCCCACCACCGTCACCTGAGGGCAAGCTTACCGCCTGTTCGTAACTATCGACGTGACTGTCCACCAAGGCCCGACCAAGCTCCCGGATATCGGCGGCAGGCGTCTGCTTCAACCCTGCGATCAGCTGCTCAAAACGCATACCGCGAATCTGGTATCGGCCCGGCGGCTCGTTCACCAGACGGATCTCGTCCTGGCTGCCCACCAGATATCGGGTCACATCGCTCATGGCGTAGTCCACCTCGACCATGTTGGCCAGACAGGAAAAAAAAACCATCAGTTCGAAGCGGCTGCCGTTCAGACCCTTTTTCAAGGCCTGGTGAAAACGGTCAAGTGGCATTTTTTCACCGCTGGTGTCGTCCCGGGACATGGAAACGGTCTTGACCGGCTGCACTGGCCCGTAATCACGGGTGTCAAGGACACCCTGGCTGTGGGCGAACATGTAAAAGTACACCTGCTCAGCCGGATAGGCCTGCATGGCCGTGCGTAAAAAGCGCGCCAGGGTTTGGGGCGCCCCCATATTGGCCTCACCCCACTCTTCCACAACCGGCGAGGTGATACGACCGATACGCGGATCGGCTTGCAGGTGAACCAGCCGCGTTCGGGACCAGGCTGCATCATAGGGTCCCAACCACTCGGGATGGCCGTCCACCAGGGCAACGACATTGACCCTGTCGGAAGAGCCCACCGTCTCCATCATGTCCAGTGCGTGAAGCACCTCATTGGACAGATCGTTGTCGCCGTTCATGTAGCAAAGAATGGTCACGGTAGGCACGGACGGCGCACCCTGGATGACGCACAAACCCTCAGCGCCAAAGGGTGATAGCAGCAGGCATAGCGTCAGATACAGGATCGGCGTCGCACGCGTTCGCATTAAGAAACCATAGAATCAATGTCGACCGGGAACCTTAAGCAGCCCCAGCGGTGTGCCGGTAATTGGACCATGGCACCGCAACCCTGTCAACATCACCGGCCGGTAATACGTTGACCCAAATGATGCTGGTTGCGGTATCTCTGACTGCTTTATCGGCGGATAGAATGATATCATGAGGAAATGATTGGCCACGGGCATAGCCCGGGTATCCACCAATATCCTCCATAGGCAAGGATTGGAACACAGCCCCGTTACAAACCCGTTGATGTCGGGGCCTCCCATTGCGCCAGAATCCGATCGACCTTGTCAGTGACGATATCTCGCGCCTCCCAGCGATCGTGCCCCATCATCAACAGCTCATCGTAGGGTGTTTCCGCGTGCCGGATATGGGCAACGACCGCCAGGCGAACGGCCTCTTCGTCGAAGCGCTTGGCCCTGGCCGTGCGACCGATCCGGCCGCTGCATGCGAGGCAGGCATGCTCGGCAATGGCCATATCATGCCCGGAGGGGCATCCTGGGAAAAGCTCGCACACCCGCAGGGCAAAACGCTCTGTATATTCACGATCCAGGCGTTCCCGCCGGATGGTTTCGCGTGCCCGTCTTCTCTCCCTCGCCTCACTGTCCGCCAGGCAATCCTTTTCTGCCTGTTCCAGCGCCTGCGCCTCGACCAGCAATCCCTGCCGTTCGTATCGCTTCCGTGCTCGCGCCCATTTTAAGACGACCACAGCCAATGTCGAGTATTTCCGGGCGCGCCGGGTGAGCGCGGCATCTCCTGAAGACAAAAAGACGAGATGGTCCAGGTCGGCACAAGATAGGCACAGAGCACCTTTTTCTCCGGCCAGGGTGATCCACGCACCACGTCCTAAATTCTCATTACACTCGTCGCAGGTGGGGTCCGAAGCCGAGATAAATACTTTTAAGTCTTCTCTTTTCTTCAT
>JAGTUY010000402.1 GCA_018224455.1 Desulfosarcina sp. | reverse complement strand
TGCTGACAAGGATTTCCCCTGTCGGATCGGCCTCAATCGGTATTCCACCGGTCACAAATTCCCGCAGTCGATCTTTTTGTTCGAAAATAATCAAGGCACCGATTCTCTGTGCGCCCAGCTCGAATATTTTTTGGAGAAACGTTCTATCCAAGGGACATGACCGACTATTTTATACCCACTAGGAGGGTGTCGGCAATGGATTGGACGATGAACGACCTGTCACGACCTTCATTCCTTAGGCGTCGGTCCTCCGGTTTAAGGCACCAACGGCCAGAAAATCGGCAGCACGATCATCAGCACGACCAGCACGACCAGTGTCAGGGGCACGCCGACCTTGATGTAGTCGATGAACCGGTAGCCACCGGGGCCCATCACCAGCACGTTGGCCGGATGGGAAATGGGTGAGGTGAAACTGGATGACGCGGCCATGGCGATGCCCATCATCAGGGCGTAGGGGGAGATGCCCAGGCTGGCGGCGGTTTTCAGGGCAATCGGCACCATCAGCACCACCAGGGCCGCCGTGGGGATGATGCTGGTGCCGATGAAGGTGATGACTAGCAGCCCGAACAGCACCGCATACGGCCCGAAGGGGCCCAGGGTCCCCACCACCCCTTCCGCTAATATCCGTGCGGCCCCGGTGTTGTCCAAGGCCGTGCCCAGGGGCAGCATCCCGGCAATCAGAAAAACGGCCTTCCATTCGATGTAGCGGTAAGCCTCCTCCATGGTCAGGCAGCGGGTGAGAATCATGACGGCCGCACCGATGACCACGGCAATGTAGATCGGCACCCAGTCCATGATCACCGGGATCAGCACGGCGGCCATGATGGTCATGGCCAGCTTGGCTTTTTCTTCCCGGGGGGCTTCCTGGGCCGTTTCGGTGAGCACCAGAAAATCCGGTTCACGGCCCAGCAGGTTCAGTTTATCCCACGGTCCATAAAGCAGCAGGGCATCGCCGAACTGCAGGGCCATGTCGCGCAGGTCCTCGCGGTAGGCGGTGCCCTTGCGCCAGATGGCCAGCACGGTCAGGCCGTATTTTTCCCGGAAATTCATCCCGCGCAGGGTCTTGCCGGAGAGCACGCTATGGGGGGAGAGCATCACCTCGACCAGGCCCACCTGGTCGTCTTCCAGCATGGACAGGTCGGTTTGCGGGGCGTCGGCCTGGATGAACATGCCTTCCAGGCCCTGCATGAGCAGGATGGAGATCATGTCCGCCGTACCCCAGACCACCAGGCGGTCCCCGGCCGCGAAACGGTTGTCGGATGCGGGAACCAGGGCCGTGCCGTCCGCACGCACCAGGAGAAGGATTTGAACATCCACGGCATCTCCCAGGCGGCTTTCACTCAGGGTCAGCCCGACCAGCTTCGAGGTGTCGGGAACGCGCATCTGGCGCAGGTCTTGGCCCAATTTGGCGTAGTTGTGCATATCTTCGACAGTGAGGATTTCCGGCGGCTGAAAATGAGCATTATCCGCCAGCTGGTCCAGCTTTTCCGATGGGCCGTACACCACCAGCGTGTCGCCGGCCTTGAGTGGTTGAACTTTCAGATCCGCATCCAGGTGGCTTTTCCCCCGTTCGATGGCCAGCACATTGAGGCCGAGACGGTTGCGGAAGTCGATATCCGCTAACGTCTGGTTCTCATAGGCACTGCCGGGCTTCAGGCCCAGCCGGGCCACCTGCATGCCGTGGGCGGTCAGCGCGTCGGGGCCGATGGAATCGGTCTCGGTGAGCAGTTGACCCCAGTTGTTCATCTCCTGGATCTGGTCAGGCTTTCCTTCGACGATCAGCAGATCCTCGGCTTGAATGGTCTCGGTGATGGGGGGCGCCAGGAGCGTGATGCCGCTGCCGCGGGTAATGCCGATCACAGTGAGCCCCAGGGCGGCGCCCAGGCGGCTGCCGGCCAGGGTTTTGCCCACCAGGGCCGAACTGCCGGGGACCCGGATCTGAAACAGATGCTCCTGCAGCCGGTATTGAGAACGGAAATCCTGATGCTGTCCGGCGGTTTCTTTGGCCAGGTTCCGTTTGGGCAGCAGGCGCGTGCCGACCAGGGTGACGAAGGTTACGCCGCAGGCCATCACGATCAGGCCAACGGGTGAGAAGTCAAAGAGCTTGAAGGGCTCCAGGCCGTTTTCGCGCAGGGCTTCACTGACCAGGATGTTGGGCGGCGTACCGATCATGGTGGTCAGGCCGCCCAGTAGCGACCCATAGGCCAGGGGCATCAGCAGGGTGGACGGCGACAGGTCGGTCTTGCGGGCGATGTCCATGACCACGGGCAGCATGAGCGCAGCCACGGCCACATTGTTCATGAACGCCGAGAGCACGCCGGCGATGACCATGATGATCACCACCAGCTTGGCTTCCCCGCCGCCGGCGACCTTGAGCAACTGCCGGCCGAGGATATTGGCGATGCCGGTGCGCGTCAACCCGCCGCTGAGGATGAAGACCGCCCAGATGGTTACCACCGCCGGGTTGCTGAACCCGGCCAGGGCCTCTTTGGGACTGACGATGTCGGTGACCGCCAGCACGCCCATGACCAGCATGGCCAGGACCTCTAAAGGCGCCCATTCGGTGACCAGGAGGATGATGACCGCGACCAGGATAGCCAGTACCGTCATGATTTCCGGAGTCATCCGCCGTATCCCTTCGATTTTTAGTGGTTTGCCTATATTTGCCCGGCAACCCGACGGTCGGCAGGGATAGGAATCTCCCGGCTGGTGATCGAGGCGGCCGTTTTGTGATGGGATGCCGCACAGTTTACAAGCAATCACCGGCAAATTACAACCAGGCAGGCATTTTCCCAGCAACTCTAATTTTGGTCTAACCGTTGAGCGAAC
>JAGTUY010000401.1 GCA_018224455.1 Desulfosarcina sp. | reverse complement strand
TGACATGGGTCCGGTGGGCACAAAGCGCTATCGATTGACCGGAGTCGCTTCGGCATTGGCCCAGTAGGGAACCGGTCCGGCTCCCTTTCCTGTCCGGGCGTTGTCTTCCATTTCAATTCCGGTCAGCTCTTTCAGTGCCTCGCGGATTTCACGGGAGCCCCTGTCGTAAATCTGTTTTACGGTGGCGTGTTCGCCCAATACCTGCGAAAGTGAAAACCGACCGTTGCTGTTTTTCAGGTTGACATAGAGCAGGTCGCGAATGGAGGCCCAGCTGTCACGACGGGTCTGGTTGGGAAGCGGGGTCAGACGATCCAGTTGTCGCAACCATTTTTTCAGAAACCGTGAGTAAAGGTACTTTTGCGCCAGGGCGAGCCAGAGAATGAGGATCACGGTGCTCAGCAAACCTGCGCCGCTGATCTGAAGCACCGGGTCCTGGCCGGCAAAGGGTGGCAGGCCCATGAGGCCCAGTCCGCCGGCCACCCCACCGACCAGTGAAACGGCCAACCCGGTGAAAAACCCCTTCACCCGGAACAACCGCGCTTTCTTGCGATAGCTGATCATCCCCTCCAGGAAATGGCAAAGCCTTTCGCCATGCGTTTCCACAAAGGAGGCCAGGTTGTCCAGCCGGTGGCAGGGCGCCTGGAGCACCGCTTTTTTCAACTCCTCCCGCTGGTTTTCCAGAAAGTGAAGATAGGCGGTCTGAGGATCTTCGGAGCGACCGGATTTATCAGTGGCCGACGGTGAATAGGTCAGATGGATCATGGGGATGTCCTTGCGGCCGGTGATCTGGGACAGGTTCCAGCACAAGGTCCCATAGACGCGCAGCAGGTCGGTCATGGAGGCGCATTCGTCGATGCGGTTGAGCACGTATAGCACCCGGTCTTCGAATGTCTTGGCCGGCAGGGTGTCCCGCAGGCTGGTATGTGCCTCTCGCACGGTACCGGCCTTGTGGGGATCGAACAGCACCAGCACCAGATCGGCAATCTGGGCCAGATCGCCAATGACCTCCTGATAGTTATACCCTCGGTCCCTTTCGGTAATGCTGTCGAGCATGCCGGGTGTGTCGATGATGGCCAGGTTTTTCAGAAACGGCGAATTGACCTTCTTGAGCTTGAAGTGGGAGGCGAACCGCTGGCCGTGTTTCTTCATGGTCTCGAAGGGATATTCGGGATCGTTGAGCAGGAACTTGCCATCCCGTTGATCGGTGACCCGAACCGGTGCACCCTCCGGTTCACTCTCGTCATAGGTAATAACGGTAAAAGAGTCATCCGTGGGCGCCTGTCCGGTCCCCTGGACAGCCATTCCCAAAAATTCATTGATCAGGGTCGATTTCCCGGACGAATAGTTGCCCAGCACCAGGACCTGGGGGCGCCATTTAATGTTGGTTTCCAAGGGTACTTCGCTGTAGCCGTAGCGCATGGCCACCGGCGTCAGTTGCTCGGATACCATCTCCAGCAGTTCGGTTCGCAGGGCGGTAATATAGTTGTCACGATACATGAAGGTCTCCGGGCGGCAGACAGGTGCGTTTGGAAAAATATGCGATTTGCATCAGAAACACCAGTAGGTATAAGGGGTTCCCGAAAACAAATCAAGCCCATAGGGCTAAGGACGATTAATTTGGACGGCCTTATCGGTTGCCGCCATATGACGATGCGGCTCCCTCTCTCCGTTCTTGCCAAATTAATTTTAAAATGCCTATTTCACGATGCCGGCCGGCTGTCCTCCGGTTGGCTTCACGCTGCGGGTCAATGGCCGCCGCAGCCGCAGCCGCAGTCGCTGCAGCTGCCGCCGGCTGCCATGGCCTTCACCACTTCCCGATCCTGTGCCCTTGCCACATCGACCACGGTGACCTGGAGCGAAACAGGGGCCATGATGCCGGATGGCTTGCCCAAGGGAAGTTCAAGATGGCCAACGGTTTCGCAAAGCGTGCTGGGGTTTACGTCCAGTCTGATCCGGTCGCCCACCCCCTTTCCGTGAAGCGCTTTTTCAAACGGGGTAATGCCTGAGGGACCGACACCGTATATAAACACAAAGGGCGCACCGCTGCCATCCACAACGGATGCCTCGGCGGCTTGAATGGTCAAGGTGACTTTCATCAGGTTTTCGATTGTCTGGGGTTGTTCGGGCATGGTTACCTCCACGGGTTTTTACAGCGTGTTTTCGGCCACCACCCAGCTTTTGCCAGCTGCCTTGGCCATGTAAACGCGCGGCTATTTTCTCCCCCCCAAGATCCCCCTTATCGCTGTTGGAATTTCCGCCGGCATGAGAACCACCTTGGCGTTTGGCGACATGGAGAGACTTTTCAGGGACTCGACGTATTTTTCACCGATCAGGTACATCACGGGGATCTCATTGTCACCGATGGCCTCGGTGACTTTCTGGATGGCCCGCTGGCTGGCTTCGGCAAGGACGACTTTGGCCTGGGCATCGCGCTTGGAAGCCTCCAGACGGCCTTCGGCCTGTAAAATGGCCGCGGCTTTCTCGCCCTCGGCCCGGGTTACTGCCGCCCGCCGCTGCCGCTCGGCCGCGGCCTGCTCTTCCATGGCGGACTGCATGGTCTGGGAGGGGTTGATGTCCTGGATCTCGACGGTCTTCATGGTGATGCCCCAGTCCGAAATGTCGTCGGAAATGGCTGCCTTGAGTTTTGCCTTGATCTGGTCGCGGGAGGAGAGGGCATCGTCAAGATCCATTTCTCCCACGATGGCACGCAGGGATGTCTGCACCAGGTTCTGGATGGCGAACTGGTAGTTTTCCACACCGTACACCGCCTTTTCCGGAGAAATGATGTTGATGTAGGCAACGGCGTTGGCAATGATGACGGCATTGTCTCTGGTGATGACCTCCTGGGAGGGAATGTCCAGCACGATGTCCTTGGTGGTGACTTTATAGGCCACCGAGTCGATATAGGGGATGATGATATTCAGGCCCGGGCCAAGGGTTTTTTGATATTTGCCCAGCCGTTGAACCACATGCTTGCTTCCCTGGGGAACGATCCGCACGCCCAGAACCAGGGTGACGATCACCAGCACGACAAAGACAACCACAACGATTAATCCATCCATATTTTTCTCCAGATGTATGGGTGAGAACTTGTTTTATGATTTTTTAACCACCAGGGTATTGCCGGAGATGTCCGCAACCGACACCCGATCGCCGACGGACACCGCCGTATCACAGATGAACGACCATTCATCCGATCCCAGCAGGGGCGTGGTGAATCGAACCATGCCGCGACGGCCATTTTCAGGGGCTCGAATCACCTGTCCGGTTTCGCCGATAGCCGCCTCGCGGGCAATTCCCGCCCGGGTTCGATCGGTCATCATTGGACGGATGAATTTAAACCATAGGAAGGTGAATACACACGAAGCGACGGCCCAGATGAACAGCTGCCAGGTGAAACGAATCTCTGAGAAAAGCAACAACAGGCCGGCTACCACCAGACCCCCCAGCCCGAACCAGAAGATGGTGAAACTGGGGACGAAAATTTCGGCCATAATGAGGATCATGCCAAACACCAGCCAGTGCCAGTATTGAACGGTGATATTCATGGTGTTTCCTGAAAGGGAAAGGGCGTTAGGGTTTTGCAATCGTCCAACGCTGCAATCGTTGGGTTTTTCCAACAAGCGCTTCAAGCAGGGAATCTTAGCACAAATTCTGAACCGGTGGAAGCGCCACCGCAAGACGATTGACACGCACTTCGGTCAACACCGCGGCCAAAACTCCAGCTTGATCAATCATCCTGACTCGTTTATATTATCCTGAAATTCTTCGACGGTTAAGGTTTTCCCGGCTACGGACATTCAACACACAGCAATTTTACTGGAGGGAACATGGTTGTTGACCAGATCGGGGAAATCGCCGACGGTGTTCACATGTTGGGGCACCGAGCTGTGCCGGTCTTTCTCGTTGACGGTGATCGGCCGGCCCTGTTCGATGCCGGCCTGGCCTTTCTCGGACCGGTGTATGCCCGACAGATCCGACACGTGCTGGGTGATCGCCAACCGGCGTGGTGCTTTCTGACTCACTCCCATTTTGACCACTGCGGTGCCGCAGCCTATCTAAAAACCCAGTTCCCGAAGATGCAGGTGGTCTGTTCGCAAAAGGCCGCCAATGTCTTTGACCGGCCCCATGCGATATCACTGATATTTGATCTCAACCAGTTTGCGGCCGAGATGGCGGTTGATTTCGGCGTCGATCCGGGCGACACGACCTTCGAATCCTTCGATGTGGAGGCGGCGGCCAAGGAGGGGGATTGTTTTGAGATTTCAGCGGATCTCACCGTCCAGGTCATGGAAACACCCGGGCACACATGGGATTTTCTCTCCTATACCGTTCCCCAGCTTAAGCTGCTGGTTGCTTCAGAGGCCTTGGGGACGCCGGATGAGACCGGCTATATCGTGACCGACTGCCTGGTGGATTACGATGTCCACTACCAGTCCATGCAGCGGTTGAGCACCCTGGACATAGAAACACTGTGCCTGGGCCATGTCTATTCCTGTACCGGCAGCGACGCCAGGCGGCATGTGGATGAATCCCTGGTGCAAAGCCGCCGGTTTCGCAATATGGTCGAGCGGTTTCTGGAAACCGAAAACGGGCATATCCCGGCCGTGATGAAGCAGGTCAAAGCGGTTGAGTGGGATGGCAAATCCGGGCTTCGGCAACCCGAGCCGGCGTATGTGCTTAACCTGGAGGCCCGCATCAATACCATTGTGCGAAAATGGCAGGCTGCGCGCAAACACCACGAACCCAATAAACAGCTGAGATCGTCATATGTCCGCACCTGACCTGACCGTCGACATCGGCGGCCTAAAACTCCAGAACCCGGTGATGACCGCTTCGGGCACCTTTGGCTACGCCCGGGAATTCGACCATTATATTGACCTGAACCGTCTGGGGGGCATCATCGTCAAGGGCCTCTCCCTGAAACCCACCAAAGGAAACCCGCCCCCGCGCATCGTCGAGACCGACTGTGGCATGCTCAATGCCATCGGTCTGGAAAACGTGGGCATCGACGGTTTCATCAAGGAAAAACTGCCTTTTTTAGAGACCCTTCGCCCGCCCACCATTGCCAATATATACGGCAAGACCGTCGAGGAGTATGCGCGGCTGGCCGAACGCATCGAACCCCTCGATGCCGTCAAGGGGCTGGAGGTGAACATCTCCTGTCCCAATGTTAAAGAGGGCGGGGTGGCCTTTGGTTCTGATCCGAAGATCGCTGACGAAGTGGTCAAAGCCGTCCGCGAAAAGACGACCAAACACCTGATGGTCAAGCTTTCACCCAATGTCACCGACATCGCCCTCATGGCCAGGGTGGTCGAAGATGCCGGAGCAGACGCGCTGTCGCTGATCAACACGATCACCGGCATGGCCGTCGACTTGTCTACCCGCCGGTCCAAACTGGCCAACGTCACCGGAGGCCTCTCCGGGCCGGCCATCAAGCCTGTTGCCCTGCGAATGGTCTGGCAGGCGGCCCAGGCGGTGAAAATCCCCATTGTCGGGGTGGGCGGCATCATGAACGCCACGGACGCGTTGGAATTCATGATGGTGGGCGCCACGGCCGTGCAGGTGGGAACGGCCAATTTCGTCAACCCGGGCAGCACCATGGCGATCATCGACGGCATGCAGACGTGGCTGCAGCAGGAAGGCCTCGATGAGATAAAACAGTTGATTGGGACCTTGGTGGTCGACTGACCGAGGTCCGAGGACGGAAGACCGAAATCAGAGAATTGCAGATTTATTTCCCAAACCTGCCCTTCGATCGAAACACCAACGAACGGGCGCTGACAACCTAAGGAGAGAAGAATGAGTAGAAGATTGTTTGCATGTGCCTTGGCCGCTGTGTTTGTATTCGTCGCTGCCGGCATCGGGGTCGCCGACGAGGTGGAAATTCTGGGTGTGAAGTTTCCCATGGAGAAGGTTGTCGAAGGCAAAACGCTAAAGCTAAACGGGGTATCCTACCTCAAGAGACTCGGCTTTGTGAAAGTATACGCGGTCGGCCTTTACCTGGAAAACCCCACCAAAGACCCCAAGGAAGTCATTGAATCCGAACAGGTTAAATACGTGCTCACCCACTACCTGACCAGCAAGGCCACCGCCAAGAAGATCAGCGAAGGATTCATCGAACTCATCGAGGCGGGCAACCCCAAAGAAATGGTGGATGCCAACCGCACGGATATCGACCAATACGCATCATGGCTGGATGCGGACATGAAACCGGGATTGACTTCCGAATCCGTCTATGTCCCCGGCAAAGGGATCACACTGACCTACCAGGGTCAGGTCAAGGGCACCATCCCGGGAAACACCTTCGCCCAGATGTACTATCGTTACAATGTCGGAGAAAATGCGGATAAGAATATCCGGGAGGGGTTGTTGGGATTGTAAGGGCAGATTGATAGGCTGTAGGCTGCAGGACCGTGATCCGGCCTCCTGCATCAAAACTAAAAAAAACTTCTGGATACCGATGCTCGGCGAAATGACCGCTTAACGGCTTTTGCTAAAATTGAAGGCGGACACCGTTTTTTCGGGGTTCGCCTTTTTTAATTCCCCTAAAAACCTTACCCCCTGTGACCGGATCTGTCACACCCATGCGATAAACTGTCGACCATGATCAACCCTTGGTGAGACGGTCGCTTTTTTTCAATAGCGAGAGGGCATGGAAATGAGACAAATCGCATACGGGGTGGTGGACTGCTGTTGGATGGTCATAATTGTCCTGCTGGGCGCCATAATAACGCTGATCGTCGGCGCTTGATTTGGTAGACCAGGATGCATCGGCGAAGGGCGAAGTTGTTTTGTGACGTTGTGTTCGCAGCATTTCTCCTTGTTCGTTATAGGTGCCGAAACAGGCCAGTGAACACCGCCCACAACAAAACGGCGGCCGTGCCGGACATACACAATCCTCCTAGAAGGCGGTGGCGCATGTTTTCCTTTTTGCGTTCTTGGTATCCCATGAGCAGTCCC
>JAGTUY010000400.1 GCA_018224455.1 Desulfosarcina sp. | reverse complement strand
TTTGTTGCCAGGCCATGATTGGATTGAACCCTCCCCGCTGCAAGCCGCGGGGAATGCGCTCGCTATCACGGTTCATAATCGTCGCTGGGCAGTAAGGATAATGGCTTCGGTCTCCTCCCATCCGATACACGCATCCGTTATGGAAACAAACGGGTTAAGGTCTTCCTTTCGGGTTACCCCGTAAACAAAGGGTTGCCGGCCCGCTTCTACATTGCTCTCCAGCATCATTCCCCGAATGGCCGTATTGGGCTCAATGTGAATGCCATTGGCATGGCCGACTCTCTGAATCAACACATGATTGAAGACCTCTGCCTGCCTGCGATAATCCTTGCCTGAATTTTTATGCGAGCAATCCACAATGACCGATTGAAGCAGCGAGGGATGCTTGGACAGCAGGCTGCACGCCTCACTGATGCTGACCGGGTCGTAGTTGGGCCGCTTGCCGCCGCGCAGCACGATGTGGCAATATCGGTTGCCTTTTGAAAAGACCCTCGATGTCACGCCATACGGGTCATTGCCGACGAAAACCTGAGCGGAAGAGGCCGCCAACAGCGCATTGATAGCCGTATTCAAATTCCCATCCGTCCCATTTTTAAAGCCCACCGGCATCGAAAAAGCACTGGCCCATTCCCTGTGGTTTTGGGATTCTGTGGTCCGAGCGCCGATGCAGGCCCAGGAGATCAGACCGGACAGGCGTTCAGCGGCCGTTTGGCTCAGGATTTCCGTTCCTGCGGCTACGCCCATCTCATTCAGGCCCATTAATATCCTTCTGGCCGTTCTCAACCCTTCGACGATATCAAACGTTTTCTTATCGATGTGCGGATCGGAAATGAGTCCCTTGTACCCCACATTGGTCCTCGGTTTTTCGAAATAGACCCGCATGACCAGTTTGATGGTCTTTTTGACCTTCTCCTGCAGCCCGGCCAGCCGTTCCCCGTATGTCAAGGCTTGCCGCTGGCTGATAATCGAGCAGGGGCCGGTGATGATCAGCAGCCGGCTGTCCCTGCCGTCCAGGATATCTTTAATTTCCTGCCGGCTATCGAGAACCGTCCGGGTCGCTTTTTCAGTCATCGGAAACTCTTCACGAAGCTGGTCCGGTGTGATTATGGTGGTTCTTTTGATGACATTTAAATCGTAGGTTTTTTTCATTTTGGGCTTTCAGGGTGAATCGCAAAAGCGCAACGTAAAAAAAAACAAAGGGCCGGCCAATTTTGGCTGACCCATCGTTTGATGGTGCCTAGGGCCGGAATCGAACCGGCACGGCCTATAAGACCGAGGGATTTTAAGTCCCTTGCGTCTACCAATTCCGCCACCCAGGCAGTCGCTGTCTCGTGGTGCGGGACCTGCGCATTGAATGGCTCAGGTCGGTGAGGCAGCTAGTAACGGGTATCCCGCGAAATGTCAAGCACATGGCTCAGCGTGGACCGGCGGATCCGCCCTTCTTTTTCAGGCGCATGAAATCCGCCACACCATGACAGCGGCAGGCCGTAGCAATCATCATCGGTCGATGGCTGTGATTGCAAACGATGTCCAATGCGGACATTAGATCTGCGGGGTAAATACCCCCTACGCCGGGCAACAGCTGATGACTGCGAATGACGATGGGCAGGACATCGTCAAGATCGAATTTACCCAACCAGCGGAACAGATCCATGGGCCTGGGTTTTCCGGTATGGGTGCACACGTTTGCCGGCTCAGGGCAGTCGTCCGGGCAGATGAAATCGGCGTGGCTGACAAAGGCCTGGCCGGCTTTTCCCCGCATGGCATGAGGCAGCCGGGTTAGCCAGGAGTCCTGAATTGACAGAGGATTAATATCAAATGATTGATTAAGGTTAAGTATTAACCAGTCAACCGCGACATGAACAGGAATGGCCGGTATGATCAGGTCCACCGATGCATTCGGAACGAGCGTGCGATTGAGCCATTTGATTCCGTCTTCGCGGATCGTGGCGATATCCGCTCCATCCATCGTAAACGGTTTCTGATCCACCACGGTAAGGGTCGCATGGGGAATATGCCGGGTGATCCGCTTCACGGCGATCTGCCCGAATCGGCCTGCGCCGAGAATCCAGAAGCGGGTGGCGTTTACTGGGAGGTCCCTTTGATCCTTGTTATTGTGCATGGCATTTGGTAGAAACGGTTGAATGAAGGCAACAGCACCCCAACTGATTCTGGCATCTCAATCCCCGCGGCGTCGCTACCTGCTCGAGCAGGCCGGGTTGACCTTTGCGGTGATTCCCAGCGCTTTCGATGAAGATTCGGTCCTGTTAGCAAACCCTGCTGACTATGTCAAAACCCTGGCCGAGGCCAAAGCCGACGAGGTTGCACGGCAATATCCGGACAGTTGGGTGATCGGCGCGGATACGATCGTCACCATCGGCAACGCCGTTCTCGGCAAGCCCGGCGATCCGCGTGAAGCCAGGCAGATGCTGGAACGGTTGAGCGGCCAGTCTCATTTTGTATATACCGGATATGCCATCGTCTGCAAAAACAAACGCACCCGCATCAGCGATGCCATAAAAACAGATGTGCAATTCAAGGATCTGACCAAGGACGAAATAAACTGGTATATCCAGACCGGCGAACCCTTTGACAAAGCCGGCGCTTACGCCATCCAGGGGATGGGAACCTTCCTCGTCCGGCGGATCCATGGATCCTACACCAACGTGGTGGGACTTCCCGTGTGTGAGGTGATCGAGACCCTGATCAAGATAGGGGTCGTGAGGATGAATGCCGAAAACCCGAAAGGACTCGCGGTGTGAAGGAGCGTCTCGACCGAATCAACAAGCGCATCGCCGACGCGGCAATCGGCTGCGGCCGTATTCCCGAAACCGTCCGTCTGGTGGTGGTAAGCAAGACCATCGACGCCGACCGGGTGGCCGAAGCCATCGATGCCGGTGCTGCGATTTTGGGTGAAAATTACATTCAGGAGGCCCGGGACAAGTTCACTACCCTGTATGGACGGCCGGTGCAATGGCACTTCATCGGCCACCTGCAATCCAACAAAGCCAAATACGCCGTGCGCATGTTTGATCTGATCCATTCGGTGGAATCGCTCAAACTGGCCAGGGCACTGGACAAAGAGGCGCGTAAAAACGGCAAGGTGCAGGACATTCTCATCCAGGTGAATATCAGCCGGGAGGAGACCAAATCAGGCGTCGCGGAGACCGGCGCCGTTGAACTGATCGTGCAGATCAGCGGCCTCGAAAACGTCCGGGTGAAGGGGCTGATGACCATGCCGCCCTTTTTCGATGCACCCGAGCAGGCCCGCCCGTTTTTCCGCCAGTTGGCCCGGCTGCGGGACCGGATCGTCGAGCGCAGCATCCCCCGTGTGAGCATGCAGGAACTGTCCATGGGCATGACCGGCGATTTCGAGGTGGCCATCCAGGAGGGTGCCACCCTGGTGCGCATCGGCACCGCCATTTTCGGAACCCGCCCATGAAGCTGCTGATGCACATCTGCTGCGGTCCCTGCAGCATTTATCCGGTACAGGTGCTGCGCGACGACCATTGCGACCTCATGGGTTTTTTCTATCGCAACAATATCCACCCCTTCACCGAATGCATGCGGCGGGAGGAGACCGTGAAAACTTACGCGGAATCCATCGCCCTGAAAATGATTTACCAGCCCGGCTATGCGCTGGAGGTTTTTTTGCGCCAAGTGGCCTTCCGGGAAGCCGATCGCTGCACCTACTGCTACCACGACCGGCTGACCACCACGGCCAAATTCGCCAAAAAAGGCAAATTCGACGGATTTACCACCACACTGCTTTACAGCCGATTTCAAAAACACGATCAGATCCGATCGATCGGCGAAGCCGTGGGCAAGTCTGTGGGCGTGCCTTTTTTCTATCGGGATTTTCGGGACGGATGGAAAACCGGCATTGACGAATCCCGTCGGCTGGGCATGTACCGCCAGCCTTACTGCGGCTGCATCTACAGCGAAAAAGAGCGCTACTACCGCAAACCCGATAAAAATTCCCCTGCATCCGGTGGCGACACGGGTGCAACCACCCCTTCGTAGCGTTTTTAAGACTGCTGACACCATGTTCGGAAACTTCATCTATTTCATCGTCGCCCTGCTGATCTATTCGACCTACCAGCCTTCGGAGCAGACCAACTTCGCCCCCCTGGACACGCTGATTTACTTTTTTGCCTCGATCCTGCTCTTTTTCATCTTTTCCAGGCGCCAGTTTAACCGGATTGCACGGATGTCCGCCACCCAAAGCCACGATGTGCTGGACCAGCAGTTTTCATCGGCGCTGACCCGCCAGTCTGTAGTGGCCATCGCCCTGTTCGCCGTAACTATTTATGGTCTCAACCTCTCTTCGTTTTTAGCGGGCATCTGGCTATTCGAAACCATTCCTACCCTTCAAGCACTTGTTTTCATGTGTCTTTTCGTCGGCTATCTGGCGATTGTCTGGTCCAATGCCCATGCGGCCTACGGGCACATCTATGGAACCGGCCTCACCCGCCAGGCCTACGTGGCGTCCAACATCGCTTTCAGTGTACCCGTATTGCTTCCCTGGCTGCTGCTTTCCGGCATCGCCGACCTGATTCTGGCCCTGCCCTTCGACCTGCCCCGTGAGGTGCTCGGGTCTCCTGAGGGAGAAACGGCTTATTTTCTTATTTTTCTGTTTGCCGTGGCGGTAATCGGCCCGCTGATCATCCAGAAATTCTGGCGCTGCCGCCCCCTTGAAGCCGGCTATCACCGCCAACGCATCGAAGCCCTGTGCCGACGGGCCGGTCTTAAATATGCGGATATCCTTTACTGGCCGATCTTCGGCGGCCGCATGATCACTGCCGGCGTGATGGGGTTGGTCGGCCGTTTTCGCTATATCCTGGTCACCGATGCCCTGCTGCGTATCCTGAGCCCCGAGGAGGTAGATGCCGTCATCGCCCATGAAGTCGGCCACGTGAAAAAGCACCATCTGCTGTTCTATCTCTTTTTCTTTATCGGCTACATGGTCATCGCTTATGCCACCTTCGATCTGATCGTCTACCTGATCATCTTTTCCGAACCCATCTATCGCTTCGTGTTCATGACCGGCATCAGCCGCACCACGGTCACCACGGGATTGCTCAGCCTGGCGATCATATTCAATTTCCTGGTCTATTTTCGCTTCATTTTCGGCTATTTCATGCGCAACTTCGAACGCCAGGCGGATGCCTCGGTTTATGGGCTGTTTGCCAGTGCGGCGCCGTTGATTTCCACCTTTAAAAAAATAGTGGCCGTTTCCGGCCATTCTCCGGATAAACCCAACTGGCACCACTTCAGCATCGGTCAGCGGGTTGATTTTTTAAATCGATGCGAAGCGGACCGCACCTGGATTCAGCGCCACGACCGCAAGGTAAGGGTCAGCATCGCCGTCTATCTGGCGGCCATGATGGTGGTGGGCGTTGCCGGCTACCAGCTCAATGTTGGTCAGACCGGCAAGCAGCTTAACGAGAAGTTTTTTGAAACGGCTATTTTGAACGAGATTTCACGAAACGGTGAAAGCAATGCCGGCCTTTACGGGATGCTGGGCGATCTGTATCTCGGCCGCAGCAGCTTCGGTCAGGCAGTGGCCGCCTATCGGACCGCACTCGACATCGATCCGCACAGCGCCATCGTACTGAATAACTACGCCTGGCTGCTGGCCACCTGCGAGGATCCGGCATACCGAAACCCGGAACAGGCATTGGAACTGGCCCAAAGGGCCGCCGCCATCGAGCGGTCCCCGCATATTTTAGACACCCTGGCCGAAAGCCTATATATCAACGGCCGCATCGCCGAGGCCGTCGATGCGGCCACCCGCGCCCTGGCCCAGGCCAAAACCAACCGCGCCTACTACCACGGGCAGCTGGAAAAATTCCAAGCCGCCCGTGATAATCCGATACTTGAGTAGTATTCAGGTTTTTTCAGTTGCTTTGTACAAAGGGTGGCTTGAGGTTCAGATCAAGGCCGCAGGGCTCTCGAAACCGCAGGCGTAGCCGCGCTGCGTCGAGGATTACGGGAGCCCGAGAACGCAGAGCTGGGCCGCAAGATGCCGTTTGTACAAAGCAACTACTTGATGCAGACCTTCCTGAC
>JAGTUY010000399.1 GCA_018224455.1 Desulfosarcina sp. | reverse complement strand
GTGGGTCCGTTTAGCTTGATTTTTTCCGGCAGCGGACATTTGGGCTTCGGTCCCTTTGCCTTGCTGCTGGTGGTGCCGTCGATGATTTACGCCCTGGCTCGGGGGCCGCGGCGCCTCAAGGCGGTGAGTGTGGCATGGACGGGATACCTCTACCTGGCGGCCCTGGTGGTTGCCTGGCATCCCGGCAGCCTCACTGCCCTCAGCCCGCTGTATGCGGCCAGCGGCTTCGTCGTTGCCTTTGCCCTGCCTCCCTGGCGGCTCCGACGGCGCGGCATGCGGCTGCTTCAGATGGCCTTCGCCCTTCTGCTGGCGTGGTCGATTGTCGGTGCGAGATGGACGCCGGTTTGATCGACCCTGCACCTTAGGTGTTGAAAAGCGGGCCGATGTGGATTACAAAAAAAGAAAATAAGGAGATTGATGTGAATTCCATGAACAGGACCCTCGCGACCGTAGCCGTTGTCTTTGCCCTGATTGTCGTCGGCCTGGTGACCTACTTTATGGTCAATAAATGGCACCGGAACCGCATGGACGTCGGCCGGCAGCAAGCTCAGAAGGAGTGCTTGGAAGTGATCCAAAAAATGGAGGCGGACCTCGAAGAGATGCGCGCTCAGTTGGAAACTGAGCGTCAGATGCGTCCGGGAGATGAGGTTTTCCCAACGGTCTTCGGCACACCGGCTCCCGACCGAAATACCGATGCCATGCCTGTCGACTGCGAAAAGGTGGATGCGCAGGTGCTCTCCTTTTTCACCTACCTGGACAGCCGGTCCAACCTGTCGGTCCAGGAGGTCAAGGGAGGCAGCGCCGGATTCTTGCGTGAATGTGCGGCGCTGCTTATGGCCGATCCGCCGGTGAACATCGGGGAGATGCAGGAGCTGTTTCGACTGGTGAAAAATGTGACCCATTTCTACCGGGTACTGGGCAAAAAACGCCTGATGCTGGCCAAGGATATTCTGGTCACAGAAGAGCGGGTACTCGAACCGGCCATGGCGCTTTTCTACGCTTTCATCGCGGAATGCGGCAAACCGCTGATCGGCGATGCGCAGCCCTTGTCCATGGATCGGCTCTATGATTATGCCGGCTATTTTCTGAACACCCTGGGGGGGCGAAGCTATCTGCTGCGGCGCGAATCCAAGATGCGCATGTTGGTGAGTTATTACGCTATTTTAATTGTCGATCGAGCCAACGATGAGAAATTCAACCGCTACGGCATCGATGTCCGGCCCTATATCGACTATCTATTTTATGATATTTCCAACCAAAAAGGACTGACCTATCGGGAACGTTACCTCACCCGGCTTACCGCCTTGCGCAACAAGTACATGTAAAACTTTTGTCATATCGCCTTTCTTGACTTGTAGCCCGTCCCGGGTCCGGCTATGGATAAATCGTTTTTAAACGATCTGCCTATACCGAACCAAAAAGTTTCAGGACGGTGCTATTCATGAAAATGCCTGAGTTGAAAATTGGTCATCTGATCAGTCGGCTGCCGATCATCCAGGGGGGCATGGGCGTGGGGATTTCCATGTCCGGCCTGGCTTCCGCCGTGGCCAATGCCGGGGGTATCGGCGTGATTGCCGGCGCCATGGCCGGTATTACCGAAAAGGATATATCCACCAACGGTATCGAGGCCAACTGCCGGGCCCTTTCCCGGGAGATTCGCAAAGCCAGGGAAAAGACCCGCGGAATCATCGGCGTCAATATCATGGTGGCCCTGACCCATTTTGCGGAAATGGTAAAAACCGCCATTGCCGATGGGGTCGATATCATTTTTGCCGGCGCCGGTCTGCCGCTGGATCTGCCTGGCTTTCTGAAAAAGGGTGACCAGACGCGGCTGGTGCCCATCGTTTCTTCGGGCCGGGCCGCCGCCCTGATCTGCAAACGATGGTTCCAGCGCTATGGTTATCTGCCCGACGCCTTTGTGGTTGAAGGCCCCAAAGCCGGCGGGCACTTGGGGTTCAAGGCCGAACAGTTGGACGATCCCGCCTTCTGCCTGGAGAACCTGGTGGGCGAGGTCGTTGCACAGATGAAAAAAGTGGAAGCTGAGCACGGCGTCCGCATACCCGTCATCGCTGCCGGTGGCGTGTATGACGGAAATGATATCCGACGATTCCTGGAAATGGGGGCCAGCGGGGTTCAGATGGGCACCCGGTTTGTGGCCACCCATGAATGTGATGCGGATATAGCCTTCAAACAGTCCTACGTGGATGCCAAAAAGGAAGACCTGGTGGTGATCAGGAGCCCGGTAGGCCTTCCGGGGCGGGCGCTGATGAACCAGTTCCTGGTGGACGTGGCTGCCGGTGCCAAACACCCCTTTCGCTGCCCCTACCACTGTATCAAAACCTGTGATCCGGAAAAGAGTCCGTACTGCATCGGCATGGCCCTGGCCTCGGCCAGGCGCGGCAAGTTGAAAAACGGTTTTGCCTTTGCCGGTGCCAATGCCTTCCGCGTGGACAAGATCGTCTCCGTTCAGGAGTTGATCGGTTCGCTGGAGGCCGGTTACGAGTTGGCCACGGCTTAGCATGAGACAAAAAAACAAAAAAGCCCGTTGTCCCGTCAACAGAGGCGCCGGGCTTTATATTCGTCGTGAAAATAATTTCGAACCGGTCACTAACGGGCAAACCGATGCCAACTGGTCTCTTTGAACCATTTATCGTAAATCTTGTCGAATCGTCCGTCTGCCTTTATCTGGGCCAGAAATTCGTTGAGGAATTTTAAAAAGTCCGGGTCGTTTTTGCGAATGGCCCAGGCAATCGGCTCCTTGGTAAAGGGTTTGTCGAGAAAAATCAGACTTTCGGACGGGTGCATGGCCTTGAACACGGCATTAAACGGCAGGTCGTAGACAAACGCATCGGCCTTGCCCTCCAGGACCCGCATGGCCCCTTCCATTTCCGTGTTCACCGGCATATAGGTGGCACGGGGAATCATTTTCAACACCGCCGCTTCACCGGTGGTCCCTGGCTTGGAGACCACCGTGTACGTCGAATCATCCAGGTCTTCGTATGATTTGACCGCCTTTTCATGGCGGGCATTGAGCAGCACCGTTTGCCCCACGGTCATGAACGGATCGGCGAAATCGACTTGGGTTTGGCGGGCTTCGGTAACCGACATGCCGCCGAAGATGATGTCGAAGCGTTCCAGCTTGAGGGCCGGAAGGATGCTGGTCCACAGGGTGTCGACGAATACCGGCTTGACCCCCAGCGCGTTCGCCATTTCTATGCCGATGTCGATGTCAAATCCCATCAGGCTCAGCTGACGGCCCCCCTTTTGCCGCAACCCGCCGTGCCGGATCTCTTTTTGGCGCAGTCCGCTGCGGGTGTCGATCATCTCAAAGGGCATGTAGCCGGCCTCCAGGCCGATGCGCAGTTCGCCGCGTTGGATGATGCCCGCCAGGGTGGAATTCTTGGAGAACGCGACGTCGGCGGCCAAGGCGGGGATGCCCCCCAGGCCCACCACCATCAGGATCAAGATCAATCGAAATTCGAATTGTTTTAGCATTTGCATACCTCCCTCGATGGCGGCCCTGCCGGCCACTCGCCGGCCGAGCCGCGTTGCTGTCAGGCAGGGCTTTTTGCGCCGGCCTCCTTTGTATCCGCTTCGGCGTCATCCGCATCTATGGGTTCGATGGTGATATTGAACCACCCAAAAAGCATGGAAACAATCGGCGATATCCAGCAGAAGAAGTTGAAGGGCAGGTAGGCTAAGGTCGCCACGCCCAGTGTGGCTGCCATATAGGCACCACCGGAGTTCCACGGCACCAGGTTGGCGGTTACGGTGGCGCTGTCTTCGATGGCACGCGACAGGTTTTTGGGGTGCAGCCCCTGGTCTTTATAGGCCTGGGCGTACATCTTGCCGGTCATGACAATGGACATGTATTGGTCGCACAGAATCAGGTTGGATCCGATGGCGGTCAACACCGTGGCCGTAATCAGTGAGCCGGTGGATTGGGCTTTTTTGAGGATGACCGTGACCACCACCCGCAGCTGGCTGGTTTTTTCCATGATGCCGCCGAACATCATGGCGCAGATCACCAGGGACACGGTATACATCATGGATTCGAAACCGCCTTTGGTGAGCAGGTTGTCGACCGCTTCCACACCGGAATTGCTGGTGTAGCCCCCATAGGCGGCCGACAGGAGATCGCCGAAGCCGTTCTTCTGGAAAATCATGCCCAAAACGGCGGCAACGATGATGCCGATGGTGATGCCTGGCACCGCCGGGATTTTGCGAAACGCCAGGACCATGACGACCACCGGTGGCAGCAGCAGCAGGGGATTGACGGCAAATTGGGCGTCGATGCCGGTGAGGATCTGGTTGACGGCTTCCAGGTTGGCCTCACCGCCGCCATAAAAAAAGCCCAGCGCAATCTCAATAACCAGCGTGATGGCGATACTGACGCCGGTGGTGTAGGTCATGTGCTTGATATGGGTATACAGGTCGGTGCCCACCATGGCCGGCGCCAGGTTGGTCGTGTCGGACAGGGGCGACATCTTGTCGCCGAAATAGGCCCCCGAAAGCACCGCCCCGGCAACGATGGGCAGGGGGAAACCCAGACCCGATCCGATGCCGATCAGGGCGATGCCGATGGTTCCC
>JAGTUY010000398.1 GCA_018224455.1 Desulfosarcina sp. | reverse complement strand
TCTGCGCTACGGGTTGCCGGCAGCCGCCATGCTGCTGGTGCTCTTTGCCGCCGTGGTTTGGGCCCTTCGCCCCGACGACCGGACCCCGGCTACACTAGCCCAGCTCCTCCCTGCGGCAATCGAGGAGACCACGGGGCTGGCGCGGGGATCACAGCCGCCTGATTCCAGCGGGGTTTGCCCTGCCCCCTCGCCCATCGAACCGACAGCCGGTGAGGCGGCAGCGGGCGAAATAAGCGCGGTTTCCCGCTGCATGATGGGCGGCGCCAGTCCGCCTGATCCAGTTGAAAAAAAACGGGTCTTGCCGCAACCGCCCTCACCCGCCGCCTATGCACTGCAGCTGGGATCGTTTCGCACAAAAGAGCGCGCCGGGCGCAGCGTGGCCCAATACCGCCAAAAAGCCATACCCGCTCACTGGCAGGCGGTGGAGAGCGAGCAGTGGTACCGGATCCTCGCCGGCAAATTCGAAAGCCGGAACCAGGCTGTCCGATACAGGGACGCGCACCAGTTAAAAGAGGCCCGGGTCATCCATGCACCGTGGACGGTCCGGGTGCTGCCGGGGCGGCCTGACCTGACGGAGGCGGAAATTCTTAGATTTATTTCAGAAATCGGCTATGACAGCCTAATGGAAACGGGCCTGGCGGGCGATAATAATATCTATACCGGTCTTTTTGTATCGGTTGAAGACGCAGCCGTAACTGCCAAACGGATAAACAGCAGCGGCCAAATCCTGGCCCAGGTGGTTACCCGTTAGTCCGCGTGACCGTCTGGCAGCGTGAAACCGGAGTCATTGGCATGAGCCTGATGAACGACGCCCTGAGAAAAAAAAAGCATGAGACCACGGGAAGCCCCGCTTCCAAGGGCTTTATCATGGCATCCGACCAACCCCGGATAACCAGGCGCTGGCTCGTCGTTCTGGCGGGGTTGATCCTGCTGACCATCGGGGTCTTTTACGGAAATTACCTGATGCAGTCCGGCACCGGCAACACTCAGCTGGTAATGACGCCCCAGCCTGGACGATCCTTACCGCCGGCGAACCATCCCATTGAGACGACATCCGACGTGCCGCATCGGCCTGATGGCGAGCTCCTGCCGACATCGGCAGATCGTCAGACCGAAACCTTGGTATCCGGGGATCCGACGGAGGAAAATCGCCTGGCCACGGCCGAACTGGGTCCAGCGCCGCCGTCTCAGACAGTCAACGGCGACATGCCGGTCACCCGTGCCGGCGAGTCTGCCGCGGCGCTGCAACCAGCCGATGAGAAAACGGCCATCCCGTCTGCCGCCGAGACCGCTTTGTCAATTGAAGCGACCGTCGAACCGTCTCAACGGGAACCGAACACCCTCTCCCGAGACTTCGAACCCGGTCCGATTAAAACCGACCCGCGTGAGAAAAGCCGGCCGGTGGTCTCTCGGCAACCCCCCGAACCCAGCCGGGCATCCGAGACCCCCGGCCAGTTGAAGCCAGGCGCGGCGGTGCGCAAAACCGCCTCGTACACAGCGGAGGAGGATTTGTTTTACAAAAAGGCCCTCGCCTACCACCGCAACGGCCGCCTGGCCGAAGCCATCCGCCTTTACCGGCAGGTCCTCAAGGCCCGTTCAAGCCACCCTGACGCCATGCTCAACCTGGCCGCCGCCTACATGCAGCAGGGAAAATATATCCAGGCCGCCCCCCTTCTCGAACGGCTGGAACGGTCAACCCCACGACCCCAGGGGGTGCTGTTGAACCTGGCCATGGCGGCAATCGGCATGGGCGCCCCTGAAAAGGCCCTGGACTACCTGGACCGTGCCGCCGCGCTGTCGGATGCAACCCCCTGGGAAATTGGCTTTCACCGGGCCGTGGCCTTTGCCCGGATGAACCGACTCCCCGAAGCCCTGGACCTTTACCGCCAGGCCGAAACGGAACGGCCCGGCGATCCCCGGCTTCAGTTCAACCTGGCGGTAACCTGCGATGCGCTGGGCTTTTACCCGGAGGCGGTGGCCCACTACGAGGCCGTTCTGCGAATCCCGTCCGAACCGTCTGCAACCGACAAGGCAACCATTAACCAGCGCATCCGGACCCTCAGGCGGTATCTCGACACCGCCCAATCAACGGCAACAGGGCAGTAAGATGGCAAAACGCATAGGCGATATTCTCATCGACCTGGGGTACGTCGACCAGGATCAGCTGGAGATGGCCCTCACGGAATCCAAAAAAACCGGGATCATGCTGGGCGACGTGCTCCTGCGGCTGGACTGGGTCACCCAGGAACAGCTCCAGATGAGCCTGGCGGTGCAAAGCGGCGCCAAGCTTCTCGACACGGATGCCATCAAGGTGGACCCCGGCCTGATCGCCCAGGTTCCCCAGGAGTTCGTCACCACCCACGGCATCATGCCGCTGCAGAAGCGTGACGACACCATCCTGGCCGCCACCAACAACCCCTTTGACGTGGTCGCCAAGGATAAACTGGCCCGCATCACCGGCTGCCGGGTGGAAACCTACATCGCTTCCAAGGACTGGCTGGCGGGTGCCATCGAGCTTTACTACAAGACGGCCCTGGCCATCGACGGCGACATCGAACGCATCACGCGGGCTACGGTGACCAACGGCGAATTCGAAGAGAACCAGATCGTCCTGCTGGGGGACCGGCTGATCGAAAAAGGGCTGGTGCTGGGCGCCAGCGACATCCACGTGGTGCCCGACGTGAAGCTGTCCCGCATCTACTACCGCATCGACGGCGTGCTGCAGCGGAAGTTCCTCTTTCCCATCCGCTTTCACAAGAGCCTGCTCACCCGGTTCAAGATCATGGCGGACATGGACATCTCCAACCCCAACATCCCCCACGACGGGCGCATCAAGTATTCCGGTGAAATCGGGGAAATCGACCTCCGCGTCTCCACCTTCCCCACCCATTTAGGGGAAACCGCGGTCATGCGGCTGCTGATCTACAGCAAGGTGGTCGGCGACCTGCGGCGACTGGGCCTTGAAGAATCCGACTTCGATCTTTTCCTGTCACACATCAAGCGGCCCTACGGCCTGGTCGTGGCCACCGGTCCCACCGGTTCAGGCAAGACCACGACGCTCTACTCGGCCCTGATGACGGTCAACAGCCCCAACATCAACGTGATGACCGTCGAGGATCCCATCGAGTACATCATCCCGACCATTCGCCAGACCGCCGTCAACCCCAAGGCGGGGCTCTCTTTCGGCAACGCCCTGCGGTCGGCCATGCGCCAGGACCCGGACATCATCCTCGTGGGCGAGATCCGGGACACGGAAACGGCCGACCTGGCCCTGCGGGCATCCATGACCGGTCACCTGGTTTTTTCCACCCTGCACACCAACGACGCCGCGTCGGCGATCAACCGCCTGCTGGACCTGGGGGTGAGCAAGGGCATTTTGGCCTCATCCCTGAGCCTGGTCATCGCCCAGCGCCTGGTCCGCAAAATCTGCACGAACTGCTGCGACCACGCCGAGCCCACCGAACGGCAGGCGGCATTGTTCGACCAGCACGGCATTGCCCCGCCGGAGCGCCTGGTGGTCCCGGTCGGGTGCGATTCCTGCTACCATGCCGGCTACCGCGGCAGAACGGGCATTTATGAAGTCATCCGCGTGGACCGTGAGATCCAGGCCCTGATCTTCTCCGGCGCGCTGCACAGCACCATCGAAGAAGCGGCCGTGAAAGCCGGCACCAGCCTGATGCTCAAACAAGCCCTGAGAAAAGCGGCCGCCGGCCTCACCTCCTTCGAGGAAGTCTACCGGGTGGTGGCCGATGCCTAAATTCGGTTATCAGGCCATAGACAGTGCCGGCCGCCTGTTGAAGGGAAGCGCCATCGCCGCCAGCGAAAGTGAACTGGAAGGCAAGCTGCTGGACAAGGAACTCACCCTGGTGTCCAGCCAGCTGCACACCGACGGTTTTTTTAGCAAAAGCATCCTCGGGGAGCGCATCGGCCAACGCGATATCATCGAATTCTACCACCGGCTCTACCAGACCCTGGAACTGGGCCTGCCCATGCTGGCGGCACTCGAGGAAAATGCCGTCGGGCTGCCCTCACGGCCGATGCGGCGTATCGTCGACGAAATACGCATCGCCATCGAAAACGGCAACACCTTCACCACCGCCATGTCCAAGTTTCCCAAGGCCTTCGGCAAGCTCGACCTGGCCATCATCCGCATGGGCGAGGAAACCGGTGTACTGCCCAAATGTCTCAAGGATCTCTCCGCGTTTCTGGAGTGGAAGGAAGAGATCCGCTCGACGGTCAAGCGGGCGGCCATTTACCCCTCGTTCGTGATCATCGTCATCGTGGCCGTGATCGGCGTCTGGGTGGGGTATGTGCTGCCTCAGCTGGCCGGCCTGCTGGTGCAGATGGGCGTCGAACTGCCCACCATGACCCGCTTTATCCTGAACCTAAGCCACTTCTTCAGGAACTGGTGGGCCGTCATCACCACGGCGATGGTCCTGTCCGCCATTGCCGTCTACGTGCTTCAACTCACCGAAAAAGGCGGGGTGCTGTTTCACCGCCACCTTCTCAATCTGCCGGTCGTCGGCGGGGTGATCTCGAACATCGCCATGGCCCGGCTCAGCCACAACTTTGCCACCATGTACCAGGCCGGCATGTCCATCAACGGGATCTTCGAGATCCTTTCGGCCAACGTGCTGGGCAACCGCTACCTGGAGATGCTGCTCAAAAAAGCCTTTGACGCGGTTCAACGGGGCGACGCCATCTCGGACGGCTTCGACCGGGCCGGCGGATTTCCCCCGCTGCTGCTCGGCGCCATACGCAACGGCGAAACCACCGGCACCCTGGATGTCTGCTTCGAACGGTTGGGCACCTACTACGACCGGGAGGCCAAACGGACCGTCCAGACCATGATCGCCGCCATCGAACCCATGTCCATCATCATGCTGGGTGGTGTTTTCGGCTTAATCGTCCTGTCGATTCTCTTGCCGCTTTATGATGTGATTGGGAAGTTTTAAGGGCGTCGGTCTCTGGTCCTTAGTTTTTGGTTTGTGGTTTGTGGTCTCTGGTTTGTGTTTATCGGTTCGGTATTCAGGATAGCAAATGGCATCATTAAAAAAATTTGAGGATATCGAAGCTTGGCAGAAGGCCAGAGAATTGACACGGGTGGTATACGCCCTGTCAGGCTCAGGGACATTTGCCAGAGACTTCGGTCTTCGTGATCAGATCCGGCGGGCCGCCGTATCCGTAATGTCGAATATTGCCGAAGGCCTCGAACGGGGTGGTTCTGCCGAATTTTCTCAATTTCTTGCCATTGCAAAGGGCTCTGCAGGCGAAGTCGAAGCCCAGCTTTATGTGGCCTTTGACCAGAAGTACATCTCCAAAGCGCAATTCGATTCAATCAGAGCCATAGCCGCCTCAACCAAAAAACTGATTGCCGGCTGCATGAATTATCTCAAGCAATCGAATATCAAAGGCCAGAAATTCAAATCTCAACCACAGACCATAAACCAGAGACCAGAGACCCGTTAATAATCCTCCCTGATCTGGTCCACCGTCAGCGCCTGGTCGTAGATGGCCACACCGTCGATCGATCCCGTGAAAAAATGCTGGCCGCCCTCGTTGTCGGCACCGATGGTCAAATCGACACCGGGCACGACGGGAAGACTCACCGGTACGAAGGTCTCGTCCAAGCTGCCATTGAAGTAGACCTGCATGCTGTCGGCGGCATCGTCGTAGACAAAGGCCACGAAATGCCACTGGTCCGGGATCAGGGCGATGGATTTGGGAGTCACCGCCACCGGTGAACCTCCGCCGTCGCCGATGCCGCCGTAGGGCCGGCCGTTGTCAACTCCAAGAAAATAATAATAGTTGCCGGCGCGTCTGGAGATGATTTTGGCAAAAGCACTCGGTGCACGCTCACGGATCCAGGCCGTTAAGGTCAGCCCGCCGGTCAGGCGCAGGGCGGGATGATCGGCCACGCGGACATAGTCGCTGCCGTCCAGGCTCAGGGCGGCGTTGGGCAGGCCGAAGCGGTCAGTCGTATAGGCCCCGCCGACCAGCGTGCCGTCATGCCCACCGCCCCCGCCGTCGTCGGCGGTGCCATTGAACGCGTAGGATGCCACCCGGTTGGGGTGAGCGGGCCCGGCCAGCAGGCCACGAATTTCCGCATCGCTCAGGGCCCGGTCATATACCGCCACATCATCGACATCCCCGGTGAAATAGCCGGCGGACCCCTCGGAATCGGCGCCAATGGAAACATCTACACCAACGGTGGCCGGCAGGCTTTTCGTGACAATCGTCACCCGTTCGGTACCGTCGAAATGCAGGAACATGCGATCGACGGCATCATCGTAGACAAAGGCCAGATGATTCCAGCGGTCCAGGGACATGAGCAGGGATTTCCCCGTAACCTCGTGAGTGACATCGTCACCGATGCCGCCATAGGGACGACCGTTGTCCACCCCCAGAAAGTAGAAATAATACCCGCTGCGACGGGAAATGACCTTGGCATACTGGCCGACAGCGGTCTCTTTGACCCAGGCCATCAAGGTGAGCTGGCCGGTCAGGTGAAGGCTGGAATGGTCGCTGACACGCACGTAATCGCCGGCGCCGTCAAAGGAGAGGGCTGCCCCGCTGCCGTCCGGGGTGTCGGTGGTCCAGGCGGTATCTCCGACCAGGACCCCATTGTTGGGACCCGCGCCGTCGCCGGCCGTCGGACCGGCACCTTCGTTGAAATCCCATTGGGAGACCGGTGAGGGTCCGGCAGCGCATGCGGCCACACCGATATCAAAGCGCCGCTGCACAATGGTTCCAGCTGAATCGGTCAGTGTCGCTGCCAGGGTGTAGGCACCGGGGCTGGACGGGCTGCCACCCAGGTCGCAGGCCGCGCCCGCCGGGGCGAGGGTCATCCAGGCCGGCGGGCTGGTCGCTCCCCAGGTGTAGGGTGGGACGCCGCCCTCGGCAAACAGGTCGCCGCGGTAGGGTTCGCCACTGCAGCCCCCGGGAAGCTCGTTGTTGAGCATGGTTAGCCGGCCGGCCGTACGGTCGTAACAGCCGGCCCGGTTGCCCAGATCGGCCAGCGATACGACCGCGGCCAGGTCCAGCCCGGAAATGGCAGCGATGCCGGCATAAGCCCCCGAGACGCCCGGCGTGGTATCGACCGTCACATTCTCACCGCCGCTGATGATTAAAAACGCCGTATCGGCCGCACCATTGGCAACAATCCCCGAAGACTCCCGGCCGCACAGCCCACCACCGGCGGAAGCGGCCAGATTGCCGTCATACGCGTAAACCAGCGCACGTTGCCAGGGGTCGTCGCGAACACCGGCGGCCGCGACGAATTCTGCGGCCGTGGGCAGGCGGCCGTTGGACACGCTCCAGGCGATGACGGAACGGGATGCCCGATCGAGCAGGTGGCGGGTCGTCTCGGCTCGCATCCGCCGGGTCGTGGGGCCCACCAGGTGCATCCCGGCACCGATCAATGCCCCGGCGATCACGAAGGTCAGCACGATGGGCATCAGGGCCATGCCGGTCTGGCCGGTCGGTGCTCGAAATAACCCGGGAGTTGCCATGGACATACGTCTTACGGCTCCGTTAGGGGTTAACGGTCAATACGAACGACCGGCTGGTGCAGTTGTCCAGGCTGACGCCGCCGGCGCAAGCAGCGTCATTGCCCGGATTGCTGTTGTCACGGACCCAGACGGTCAGCAGAAAGCTTCCGGCAACCGTTGGCGTGCCGTTGATCAGCAGGTGGTCGGCGCTGGTCCAGACGGCGCTGCTTTCGGCCAGTACGGAGCCATCCGTGTCGAATCCGATGTTGCCTGTGTCCGTGTGGTTGCGGAAATTCAAGCCGGCAGGTGACGCACCGGTCGGCGTCTCGACGCACCAGAGGTAATCGCCGCCGGCGGCAAAGGGAACGCCGCCGTCAACGTAGACCGCCGCCGAATAGGGGCTGGTGGTCCGACCGGGAGGCAGTTCGTTGTTGATTATCGCCAGCTGCGGGCCGCGGCAGCCGATCTTGCCGCGCAGCTCGTCCAGGGTGGCCCACTGGAGGATGTCGTCGAAGGGCTCGGCCCGGTTGAGGTCGGCGGCATAGCCGTCCACGTCGCCCAACCCGTTGGGGTAGACGTCGATGACCGTGGCCGCGTTGACGGCCAGGCTGCCGGCGGTCTGGTTGTTGAAGTTCTCACCGCCGCTCAACACCACAAAGGCCACGCTGGCCACGGAAACCGGGGCGCTGCAGGCAGCATCCGGGCACTGGCGCAGCGTGATCCGGGTGGTCCGCCGGGTACACAGGTCGCCGGTGGTCGGGTTGCCGTCGGCCAGAACGGCATCATAGATGTATTCAACGGGCCGGCTCCAGGCGTCGTTGCGTTTTTTGATGACGCCGGGAAACTGGGCCGCCGTGGGCAGCACACCCCGGTTGGCGGCGGCATAGCCGACGACCGCCTCGGCGCCGGCATCCACCGTTGCGGTGGACTCGATCCGTTTGGCCCGGATGGAAAGCGGACCGATGAGCGAGGCGCCGAAGCCCACGATGAGACCGATGATGACCATGACCATAGCCATCTCGATGATGGTGAAGCCGGCTTGGCGGTTTTTCATGGCATCCCACACAAGGATCGATCGTCGCCTCGCTTTACCGAGGCGACAGATAACACCACCGCCTCCACAGGGATGGTTCCTGCGGGAGGCATCGGCAAATTTTCAAGCACACAGGCAGGCGAGGGCCGCCTATAGCGGCAGGTAAAAATACGCCACCGGGCTACCTGCCGTCGTGTAATCCTCATTGGCGCGGATGGTGCCCGTATTGTATACGCCGTCGTCATACTTGGTGTCGATCTCTAATGCCACATCCCACGGGAGGTTAGCGTAGCGGATATAATGATTGGCACCGGCACCTGAATTTGCCCAAATCACCATATAGACACCACCGAAGGCGTGTTTGGGAAGATCGCTGGTACCGTTAAATGTCCCATCGATGATACCTGCCAGCACCAGATCCTCGAACATTTGGTATGACTCGGCCCCTTGGATCAGACCATTGCCATTGCCGTTGTGGGCATCATCGGGCGGGCTGCCGGCCAGGTTCTCGTCTCCGGGATAGGCCCCGTATTTATCGTAATAGGTGTAGAAAGCCGCTCGCACCTCGTCGGCGGATTTGACCACCCGCTTGACCTTGGCGTTCTGGATCATCGACTGCCCCTTGAGCACCCCGCCGATCAGCAGTCCGATGATCACCAGCACGATGGCGATCTCCACCAGTGTAAAGCCCTTCTGATTCCGTGTCATAACCAATCCTCCATTTTCAGTTGGTATCGTTAGCGGTGCGGTATGAATTTAAATCCGTTGTTTCCGGCATCGGCCGTTCGGCTCCTGAACTTTAACGCCGACCATCATTGATCGTTGCAGAGCCCACCCGTCATCCACGCTCCCGGATATGGGGGGTGATGAAGATGACCAG
>JAGTUY010000397.1 GCA_018224455.1 Desulfosarcina sp. | reverse complement strand
CGCCAGTGCAGTGCCTTGCTGAGAAAGGGCATATAAACGCGGGCCACAAACAGCTCCATCCAGCGGGAGGTGGTTTGTTGGACCCGGGATAGTCGCCGGACCAGTTTGCTTTCCTGATCGTCGGGCCGGTTAGGGGCAGGAAGATGGCTCAAATGGGCCGGCAGCAGAAAGAGGCATTCGACCAGCGACACCACCAGGCAGGCGATCACCACGGCGGGCATGATGCGGATGAATTTTCCCATGATACCGCCCACGTAAAACAGGGGCATGAAGGCCACGATAGTGGTGAGAATGGCGGCAATCACCGGCATGCCCACCTCCGACACCCCGTCCACAGCTGCCTTCAGGGCGGTCTTGCCCTGCATGCGGTGCACGTAGATGGCCTCGCCCACCACGATGGCGTCGTCCACCACGATGCCCAGCACCATGATCAGGCCGAAAAGAGAGATCATGTTGATGGTGCCGCCAATGGCCCAGAGGATGACCAGGGCACCGGCAATCGAAATGGGGATGCCCATGCCGGCCCAGAAGGAGAGCCGCGCATTGAGAAAGCACCACAACAGCAAAAAGACAATGCACAGGCCGATGAGGCCGTTTCTCATCAACAGGTCGATCCGCGCCTTGAGCATGTCGGTGTTGTCGTAAAGAATTTCAATATTGGCGCCCTGTGGGATCTGCTGCTGCTTTTCGTCGATGTACCGCTGGATGGTTGTCGAGATCACCAGGGCATCTTCTTCGGGCGTTTTGTAGACAATCAATAGAACGGCCGGCTCACCGTTGATGGTGGCGGCAATGGGATCCTCGGTAAATCCGTCGTTGATATGCGCCAGCCGGCCCAACGTGACCACATCTCCCTCCGGACGCGCCATCACCACGACCGAGGCCAACTCCTCACCCGTATATTTGCGCCCCATGGTGCGCACGCGGATCTCCTCCTCGCGGGTCCGGATGGTGCCGCCGGCCAGATTGAGGCTGCTACGGCGGACGGCATCGGTCACGTCGGAAAAGGTGAGGCCGTATTGGCGCAGCCGCTCCTCGGAGACTTCGATGGCGATTTCATAATCGCGCGCTCCGAATGTTTCCACCTGTGATATATTGGGCAGCTGCTGTATTTCGTCCTTGACCTGCTCGGACCACTCCTTGATCCGCCGTTCGGACATATCACCGGACAGGTAGAGCAGCGTCACCACATCCTTGAGCAGCAACTCGCCGATCACCGGCTTTTCCGCGTCCACCGGAAAGGTGGAGATGGCATTGACCTTGGTGCGAACCCGGTCGAGCACCTCGTCCACATCGTAGTCCTCGCGGATTTCAATAGTGGCCGAACCCAGCCCCTCGGAGGATTGGGTGGTATACTGCTTGATGCCCTCCAGACCTTCGATGGCCTCTTCGATCTTGCGGCTGATCCCCTCTTCAACCTCTTCCGGATCGGCTCCGGGATAGGGCACCGAGATGGTGATCATGTCCAGGGAGAACTCCGGAAAGGTTTCACGGATCATGTTGGCCGTGGCGATGTAGCCGGCGATAAAAATCATCACCAGGATGATGTTGGCAAACACGGTGTTCCTGGCAAATGCGGCAAGTACCCGTTTCATGATGCGGACTCCCCGTTGGCCGAATCATCGTCAAATTCAAGCAGTGCATTTTCAAGCGGGTCGATGAGCCGGGTGAGAATCACCGTGTCACCCGGGTTGAGCCCCTGGCCGACGTACACATACTCGCCTTCGATGCGTTCCACGCGCACATCCACCGTTTTGAGCCGATTATCGGCATCCACCAGATAGGCCTTGTTTTCAAAGCTTACCGCCTGGCGGGGCAATCGGTATACGTCGCGCATGGTCCGGCCGGGTATGTCGATGGTGCAGAACATCCCTTCCACCAGCGGCAGCGATCGATGGCTGCGGCCCATGGCCGATTGATCGTTGACCCGCACGGCCACGGTAAGGGTCCGCGTCTGCTGGTCGAACGTCACCACCCGGTTCAGGATGCCGCTCCACCCCGTTCCGGTTTTTTCTTCGGTCCAGCGGATGGTGCATTCGACAGGTGAAAGATTCCCGAACCATGCTGTTGGCTGTCCTTCGCTGGCCGGCTCAAACTGCAGCCAGTTGCGGGCATCGCGGCTGTCGAGAGAAACCTGAATTTCCAGCACACTGTCGTCGACCAGGGTCAGGACATTCTGTCCTGGGGAGACAAACTGGCCGGTCTCCACGGTTACGGATTGGATCCGGGCATTGAAGGGCGAGGTGATCGCACAGCGGGACAGGTTGGATTCAGCCACCGAAAGACGCGCCCGGGTCGACGATAGACTGCTCTCGGCCTCCCGGATCTGCAGTGGATAGAGGCTCACGGCCTGGGATATCTGATCCGCCTGATCCAAGGCGCTGTTGTATGCGCGCTCGGCCTGATCGATCCCGGATTGGGTTCCCACCCGGTCTGCCTCGAACAATCGTTTGATCCGCTCGAACTCAGCCTTGGCCAGTTGGGCGCTTCTTTCAAGGGTTTTCAACCGCTGGCTGTCGATGGCATACTGCTTTTTCAAACGCGCCACGGTAGCCTGCCACTGGGTCACCCCGGCCATGGCCTCCTGGAGGCCGGCCTCATAATCTGACGGGTCGACGCGGAACAGGGTGTCACCAGCGGGAATGATCTGCCCGGCCTTAAGGCTGGGGTGCGTGTAGACCACCCGGCCGGAGACTTCCGGAGCAATCGTCACCTTGGTCAGTGCCCTGGCTTCACCATAGCCGGTGATGATTACTGGATAGTCCCGGAGTTGAGCCGTCGTGGTTTTTACCTTGATGGGCCGCTCGTCGGTTTTCGCCTCGGCGGGAGGCTCCTTAAGGCTGGCCAGTCCGTTCATTCCCACCCAGCCCGACACAAGCATCAGCAGGCAAATGCCAATGCGGATCATGACGTGCTTTTTCGGCTGGTTCTCTTCCTTGCTAGTCATTTTGATTACCTTGAATTAGGCTGAAAGTGATTTTTTTTCCAGGATCTGCTTGATTTGTTGGAGGACCTCGCACCACTTCTGGGTGGTTTCCGGCCCTACCGCCTCGACCAGTTCGACAAACGCACCCAGGACCATCTCCTCCACCCGGGCAATATCCTCCAGCGCCTCGGGAGATACCCGGATCACCACCTTGCGCCGATCCTGATCACTGGCAACGCGGGTCAGCAACCCTCGCTCCACAAGCCGGTCCACCATGGTAGAGACCGACGGCGGGGACACGTTCAACAGTGCCGCCAATTCCGTAACGGACACCGTTTGGCGAACCCGGATCATCATCAGCATGTTCATCTGCGGTGCAGACAGCTCCCCGAAACGGTTATCCTTGTTGGTGCCCATGCAGGCACCGGAGGATATCCGCATGATCCGGTCATGGACCATTCTGCCCGTGGTAAATATGTAGCGGGCATGGTTCAACACATCTTGATCGGTCATGAACGCCTCCAATAGCTGTGAACGGCTCAACGTAAGTAAATCTAATTTTTTGTCAACAAAATATTTAACGTATCTAATTAATAGGCATCGAAATTTTTCACGGTAGCGCACCACCCTCGTACCCGCCTGCGAATTCGTCCCGTAATGGTTTTTTATCTATCGCGCAGGTTAAAGAAAGGTCATCGGCGGCCGATAATGTGGGAGACAGTTCAATTAACCCATCATGTGTCTGATATGGAAAAAACATGGCCTCGAGCAAGAAGACGCCGCGTATCCTTTGCGTGACCAGCGGCAAAGGCGGTGTGGGCAAGACCAGTTTCACCGTGAATTTCGCCATCGCCCTGACCCGGACCAACAGCCGCGTTCTGGTCATAGACGGCGACATGGGACTGGCCAACGTGGACGTGCTGCTGAGGCTGTCGGTAAAAAGCAATATTCGGGATCTTTTGGAAAGCGGCGCCGATCCACGGCAGGCACTGATTTTCGCCCGCCCCAACCTGGCCATCCTGCCGGGCAGTTCCGGTGTTCCGGAGATGGTATCGCTGGGGGAAAAACAGCAGGAACGGCTGGCCGGCTTCATAAAGGGTGTCTCATCGGACTTCGACTACGTCATCATCGATACGGCGGCTGGTATCGGGTCTTCGGTGTTGTGGTACAACCGGTTTTCCGACCATAACATTTTTATCCTGAGCCCGGACCCCACGTCAATGACCGATGCATACGCCCTGATCAAACTGCTGTCCCGGGATCACGGGATCAACCGGTTCAACCTGGTGCTCAATTCCGTTCGCGGGGTCAACGAGGGCAACCACACGGTAAATACCATCCAACGGGTGACGCAGCGGTTTCTGCACCTGGAGTTGTTCCATTTTGGCAGCATCCCGGAAGACAAGGCGGTCCAACGGGCGGTCCTCGACCAGGTACCTTTTGTCGAACAGACACCGGGCAGCAAAGCGGCCCGAGCCGTGCGTGACCTGTCCCAACGGGTTCATACGCTGATCTGATGACTTCCAGACACGCCTTCCACAACCGCGGCATGATGATCGGCTGCAGCCGCTGCGGAGCCTCAGCCTTGACGGTGGCCGCCTTACCGGCCCATGCCGCCGTCAGCGGCAGTCCACCGCATGGCAGCATTTTTTGGGTGTTATTAGGGGGAATCGTATTGCTGGTGGCCATTTTTCTCGGCTATCTCCAGCAAAACCGGATGATCCGGCGTAGAACCGCCGAATTGAGACGGGAACTCTTCGAGAGGCAGATGGCCGAAAAAGAGCTGCTTGCCTCGGATCAGCATTTGCGGCAGTCGCTGGCGGAAAAGGAGTCACTGCTCAAGGAGATCCACCACCGGGTTAAAAACAACCTGCAGATCGTCTCCAGCCTGCTCTACCTTCAGGAGGATTATATGAAGGATGCCAAAGGCGTAGAAATTCTGCGGGAAAGCCAAAACCGAGTCAAATCCATGGCCTTGATCCACGAGCAGCTTTACGGCACGGCAGACCTGGCAAAAATCGATTTCGGCCGCTATGTCCAGGGACTGACCGCCAATCTGTTCGACGCCTACGGGGTCGATCCGGCCCGCATCCGGCTCAAGGTCCACGCCGATGACATCGCCTTGGGAGTGGACATGGCCGTGCCGTGCGGCCTGATCATCAACGAGTTGGTGTCCAATGCCCTCAAGCATGCCTTTGTACCCGAAGCCGGCGGGACGATTGACATCGCCATGCGAACGCTGAATGCCGGCCGGATTGAAATCGTGGTGGCCGACGACGGCATCGGTCTTGTCGAACCGTCGGCGGATGCTGGAAAAAAATCGCTGGGCCTGCGGCTCATCGATACAATCACCACTCAGTTGGGCGGCACCCTTGCCCTCACAACGGAAAATGGAACCCGGTTCACCATCACGCTGACCGCCCCCGAACAAACCAGTAAGGAGTTCTGAAATGATAGAGGCGAGGATCCTGGTTGTGGAAGACGAAGGCATTGTGGCCCAGGAAATCAAAAGCCGCCTGGAAAAATCCGGCTATTCGGTGTGTGCCGTGGTCCATGATGGTCACACAGCCATCACCCATGCCGGGGAGATGCGACCGGACCTGGTGCTCATGGACATCAAGCTCAAAGGCGAGATGGACGGTATCGAAGCCGCCGGAGTGATCCGGGACCGGTTCAACCTACCCGTCGTCTACCTCACCGCCTACACGGATCCGGCCACCCTGGAGCGGGCAAAAGTCATGGAGCCCTTCGGTTACGTGGTCAAGCCCTTCGAAACACGCAGCTTAATGGTTTCCATCGAAATTGCCCTGCATCGCCACCGCAGTGAATCCGAGCGTATCTACCGGGAAAAACTCCAGGCGGTACTGGAAACCGCAGGCGCGATCTGCCATGAGTTGAACCAGCCCATGATGGCCATCTCCGGCCACACGGAATTGCTCATGGGCACCCTCGATCAGGATGACCCCGTCTACCCCAAACTCGCCAAAATCAAATCCCAGGTGGAACGCATGGGTGCCATTACCCAAAAGCTCATGGGCATCACCCGCTACGAAACCAAGAATTATGTGCAGGGCGAGCGCATCGTTGACATCGAGAAGTCTTCTTTGACCTTCGATTGACAGGTGTTGGAAAAATCTTTGTTAAGGCAGGGGTTGGCGCTGGCCACGCCGGCGCGATGCGGTCCGAATCAACCGCGACAGGTGCCGATAGTAGTCGACACTGCCCACGATCAGGGCGCCGCCAATGGCGGTGTAGGCGACGGCCAAAAAATGTTTCGGGATCGATGAGTGCCGCAGGGTAACCCCAAGGGCAATCATGACCATGATGATCAGATAGCTCTTCCAGGCCTGAAATGCAAAAAAGCAGCCCCGATCCGGCAGACGCCGCAGACGCTGGATATTTTTTAGGGCGATGCCGCCAAACCCCCAGCGAACAGACAGCATGGCCAACATCAGTCCCGCCGTCGCAAAGGCCATCCCCCGACCCATTCCACCATCAGCCAGCCAACCGATCGCGGTGGCGCACATCATGATGCCCACGGCGCTCCACATCACACCCGAGGCCGCAAAGAGCCAACACTTGGGTACCGTCGGTTTGAGATGGGCAAGGGTCATTGCCAAGCCTCACCATCAACAGGGCGGCCCAATAGCCGCTCCGGAAAAAGACCGGCGATAGTGACAGATGACATCTACCGCTTCACCGGCCAGCCACGGGTTGATAAAATGAACGGTCACCCGAACGTCGGTTCCGGTTTTAAGCGCCAGCGATTCCAACCGTCCCAGGTTCTCCATCACCTTGGCCTGGTTCTCCAGCAGGGCATAAATTCCGTTTTTCATCAAAAACCTTCCATTTTCAAGTTAGCTTAAACGGGTGCCATCATCGCATCTGGCAGCCTGAGTTTTTTCACCCGTTGCTGCTTAACACCTGCTGCTGGGTCGATCAGGGTCCAACCAGCCGGTAGTAGAGAATACCGATGTATTCATGAAGAGCATTGGCAGAGGTATGCAAGTTGACTGCCCGGGGCAGCAGGTGGCGCCATGCATAAGGGATGATCCTGGACCCCAGAAAATAAGCGGGAAACGGCGTCACGGGCATACCCGCGGCATCGAATGCCATCCGGGCTCGTGTCAGGTGGTAGGCCGCGGTGAGCAGGATGATTACGTCTCCCGACGGATTGGCCGGGATGGAATAACCCGACTCCAAGCCTTGAATCAAAAAATTGGCCAGCGGAACGGTGGAAAGGGCCCATAGCATCAGCCCCACGATCAGGTTCGCCAGCCCCAGTTTCCATCGTCTGCGGTAAACCATCAACAATGAAACCAATACGATCGCCAGGATGAAAATACCCGGCGGCAGGATAAACGGGGTGATCGTTTTTTTGAGCGCAAACATGGCCCTCACTTTCCGATTCCCATGGACCGGCCGACATCGGAGGCGATGTCTCTATGGGCGGTTATACCGCGTTTCG
>JAGTUY010000396.1 GCA_018224455.1 Desulfosarcina sp. | reverse complement strand
GTTGTTTTTATGCACCCAGGAGTCGTGGTTGCGAATGTTGCACATCTCGAACAGGTATTTGTTCAACCCAGCATTGATCAGGGTTTCCTGGAACAGGGGCTCGTGGGTTTTGGGCGTGCAGGCGGCCACGACGACCCGGTTGAGCTTCTTCTGCTTGATGATCTGGGTCATGGTCTCCTGCGTATCCTGGGCGCAGGAGTAAAGGTTGTCCGAGATGTACTCCACATAGGGAAGCGTACCGGCATAATCCCTGACATCCGGCACGTTGACCACGCCGGCGATGTTGATACCGCAACGGCAGACGAACACGCCGATGCGGGGCCGTTCGCCGATGACGTTGGTTTCGGGGATGATCTCGGGTATTTTTGTCAGGGTGTTGCGCGCCTCGGCGAGAATCTCGCCGGCGGCCGATGCAGCGGCGCTGGCATCCACCACCGATTGGGGGATGTCTTTCGGCCCCTGGAAGGCGCCGCAGACGTAGATGCCCTTTCTGGACGTTTCAACGGGCGAGAAGGTGTCGGTTTTGCAGAAGTTGCCGTCGGTGAGTTCGATGCCCAGCCGGTTGGCCATGGCGACCACTTCCGGATCGGTCTGCAGGCCGATGGAGAGCACGATCTGGTCGAATGTCTCGGTGACCGTTTCGCCTTCCTCGGTAACGTAGCGGACGCTCAGGTCATCGGATCCCGGCACCGGGTCTATGGTGTGCACTCGGCTGCGCACGAAGCGCACGCCCTTGGCTTGGGCGTTTTCATAGAAACGTTCGAACTCTTTGCCGGGGGTGCGCATGTCCATGAAGAAGATGGCGCAGTCCAGGTCGTAGGGGGCGTGCTCCTTGGCGATGACGGCTTCCTTGATGGCGTACATGCAGCACACCGACGAACAATAGGCGTTGTCACAGCGGTTCAGGTCGCGGGATCCCACGCACTGAAACCAGGCGATCTTTTTAGGTTCCTTGTGGTCGGAAAGCCGGACCAGGTGGCCGTCCGTAGGCCCGGAGGCGGAGAGGATACGCTCCATTTCCATGGATGTGATCACGTTGGGATGGTTGGCGTAGTTGTAGGCATCGTATTTAGACGGGTCGAAGGGTTCGAAGCCCGGGGCCAGGATGATGGAGCCGACCTCCAGTTCCACGATTTCATCTTCCATGGTGTGGTCGATGGCGTCCACGCCGCAAAAGGAGGTGCAGACCTGGCAACCGCCGGTTTTAAAATGCGCACAGACGTCGCGGTCGATGGCCGGGGTGTTGGGAACGGCCTGGGCGTAAGGGACATACACCGGTTTTCGCCCTTTAAGGCCCATGTCGTATTCCGAAGGGATCTGTCTGGAGCCCCGGCGCGAAACCACCTCCCTGATCTTCTCCAGGGTGATGTGGCCGGTGGGGCAGACCGACGCACAGGCACCGCAGGCGATGCAGACGTCGGATTGGAGGTGAAAGGGGGTGTCCACTTTCATGTCGACGCCGCGGCCGGTCAGGCTGATGGCGTTGCTGCCCATTTTTTCGCACATCCGGGTGCACAGACCGCAGAGGATGCAGGTGTCGTTCTCCAGCTTGAATCGCGGTGTCTCTATGGCGTATTGCTTGGCGAGATTCTGAAGCAGGGGCACCTCGGGGCAGCGCGCCAGCAGCATCTCAACAATCAGCTTGCGGCCGGCGTGAACCGCCTCGGTGTCCGTGTTGACTTCCATGCCCTCCCAGATGGGGTAGTTGCAGGCGGTGACGAAACGGGTGCGGCGGCCGTCGTAAAGCTCCACCGTACAGATACGGCACATTCCGGCCGGTTCCAGCGCCTTGTGATGGCACAGGGTGGGGATCTCCACACCGACCTTTTCGGCAACCTGGAGAATGTACTGCCCTTCATCTCCCTGGACTGTCTTACCGTTCAGCTTAAACGTGATCATCGGTTATTTCCTTAATCTTATCGGATGGCAATGGCATCGAATTTACAGACATCATAGCAGATGCCGCACTTAATGCACTTGTCCTGATCCAGCCGGTGGGGTTCTTTTTTCTTGCCGGTGATGGCATCCTGGGGACACTTTTTGGCACACAAGCCACAGCCGGTGCACGCTTCAGTGTCGACGTCGTAGTGGAACAGGGCTTTGCAGACGCCGGCCGCGCAGCGCTTGTCCTGGATGTGGGCTTCGTATTCATCCCTGAAATAGAGGATCGTGGTCAGCACCGGGTTGGGCGCTGCTGTACCCAGGCCGCACAGGGAGAAACGCTGAACCATGGCGCCCAGCTCTTCGAGCAGTTCGATGTCGCCCGCCTTGCCCTTGCCGGCGCAAATGTCCGTGAGAATGTCGAGCATCTGTTTGATGCCCTCCCGGCAGGGATTGCACTGCCCGCAGGATTCTTCCTTGAGAAAATCAAGAAAATAGCGGGCCACATCCACCATGCAGGTGTCCTGGTCCATGACGATCATGCCGCCGGAACCCATGATGGAGCCCACCTCGGCCAAGCGCTGGAAATCCACGGGTAGGTCGAGGAATCGTTCGGGAATGCAGCCGCCGGAAGGTCCGCCGGTCTGGACCGCCTTGAATTTTTTCTTTTTGGGCACACCGTTGCCCAGTTCAAATACGATTTCACGCAGCGAGACG
>JAGTUY010000395.1 GCA_018224455.1 Desulfosarcina sp. | reverse complement strand
TCGGCTCTGTGGCCCAAAGCTATCCCGTGGCGGGATCCTTTTCCAGGTCGGCGGTCAATCTCCAGGCCGGGGCCGTTTCCGGACTGTCCAGCGTGATTGCAAGCCTGACGGTGGTGGCGACCCTGTTTTTCTTCACCCCCCTGCTCTACCACCTTCCCCAGAGCGTGCTGGCGGCGATTATCATGATGGCGGTGGCCGGATTGATCAACGCCCGAGGATTCATTCACGCCTGGCGGGCCCAATGGTACGACGGCGCCATTTCAGTGATCACCTTCGTGTGCACCCTGGCCTTCGCCCCCCATTTAGACAGGGGAATCATCGTGGGGGTGGGGCTGTCGCTTTGCGTATTTCTTTACCGCAGCATGCGGCCCCATGTGGTGGATCTTTCCATGGGTCTGGATAAGGTGCTCCATGACGTCGTGACCCACGGGCTGAAAGAGTGCCGCTACATCGATGTAGTCCGCTTCGACGGTCCTCTTTTCTTTGCCAATGCCAGCTACCTGGAGGACCAGATCCGCCATCGGCGAAGTATAAAAAAAGCGCTCAAACACATCATCATCGCCGCCGAATCCATCAACGACATGGACGCCTCGGGACAGGAGTCATTGTCGCTGATCGTGGACCGAGTGAGAAGCGCCGGCATCGACATCTCCTTGAGCAGTGTTCATGAACCCGTGATGCAGGTGCTGCGACGCACGCACCTGCTCTACAAAATCGGTGAAGATCACATCTACCCGACCATGAAACAGGCCATTCGAGCCATCCACGAAAGAACGCATAAGGGGGGCAGCGAGAAAAGCTGCCCATTGACCTCGGTTCGAACCCTATCGACCCAAAGCGAACCCAAAGGAGGGTAACGATGTCTGTCATTGCCATCTTCAGCGGTATTTTCTGCAGTGCGGACGCGGTGGTCCGGGACGTGATGGACAGCACCGGGTATCGACTGATCTCTGACGACCATTTGGTCACCAGGGCCGCTGAGACGTCCGGTATGCCGGAAAGCAAGGTTCAGCGCGCTTTTTCGGCCAAGACCTCAGTATTTAACAAGTTCACCCATGAGAAAGAGTGCTCGATTGCCTGCCTGCGCCTGGCGTTGGCAACCGAACTGGAAAAGGGACCTGCCATGGTCCATGGGTTTTCCAGCCTGCTGATTCCTCAGTCCGTCAGCCATATGCTCCGGGTCTGCATTATTGCTGAGACACCCTATCGTATCGAGCAGGCCGAGGTGGTCCAGGGGCTGACTGAAAAGGAGGCCTTGAAACAGATCCGCGACCGGGATGCGGACAACGCCGCCTGGACCGAAACCGTGTTTTCCGCCAAGGATCCGTGGGAAACCAGCCTTTACGACATGGTGCTCCCCATGAACCGGATGAATGTGGCCAAGGCCGGTGCACTGATCGAGGAGAATCTCATCAAAGATGCCGTTCGTCGCACCAACGCCTCCATGCAGGCCGAAAAAGATTTCTTACTGGCAGCCACCGTGGAGATGGCACTCTGCCGTGCCGGACACAATGTCTCGGCGACGGCGGAAAACGGGGCAGTGGTGCTGACCATCAACAAACAGGTGCTGATGCTGGCACGGCTGGAGGAGGAGCTCAGATCCATTGCCGGCAAGGTTGCCGGCGTCCGGTCGGTGAAAACAGTCGTCGGCAAAAATTTCCACCAGACCCACATCTATCGCAAACACAGCTTTGAAATACCCTCCCGCGTGCTGCTGGTGGACGATGAGCGGGAGTTCGTTCAGACCCTGTCAGAGCGCCTGGAATTGCGGGAGATGGGATCCGCCGTGGCCTATGACGGCGAGTCCGCCCTGACCCTGGTGGCCGAGGACGACCCGGAAGTGATGATCATCGATCTTAAAATGCCGGGAATCGACGGCATGGAGATCTTGAAGCAGGTGAAAACCACCCGGCCGGAAATCGAGGTGATCGTTCTCACCGGCCACGGCAGCGAGGCGGACCGCAAGCGGTGCATGCAGCTGGGCGCCTTTGCCTATATGCAAAAACCCGTGGATATCGACGAGTTGAGCGAGACCCTGAAAAAGGCCCATGAAAAAATACGGCTATTCAAGTCCTGAGACAGGCATGGCGGTTTTCCCGCCTGAAAAACGGTGTCGTCCATGCTGAACCTGTCCCGATTCAAACCCCGATTCTGGGACCATCGGGATGCGGCTTCAGGACCGGGCGGCATCCACTTCAGCTTCCGGCGCAAATGGTTGATGATCGTGGCCTTCACCACCGTGGTAACGCTGGCGCCCCTGCTGGTCATGACGTTGGTTGACTACCGGCTCACGCGTCAGGCCTTTGAATCCGAAGCGACGATGGGTATTGCCCGAATGGTTTCCAACACCTGGCGCAGCGTCTCGTTTTTGCTGTCCCAGCGCCGGGCAGCCCTTGAATTCGTCGCCCGGGACAACAGCCTGCCGGATCTGCTGGCGCCGGGGAGGCTGGACGCCATTCTGGCCAACCTGCAGGGCGGCATGGGCGGGTTCGTGGATCTCGCCGTGGTGGACACCGACTGCACCGTGCAAGCCTATGCCGGGCAGCTTGCGATAGATAGAAGCCGGAGGGAACCGACCGTCTGCTTCGATCATGCCGTCGCCAATGGATTTTTCATCAGTGACGTTTCCTTAAACCAGGGACAAAACCATGGGCTGGTCGTTGCCATCCGGCACAACCTGGAGGTCGGCGGCTTCTTCGTTTTGCGATCGACGCTGGATGCCGGGCTGTTGGACCTTCCCGTGCTTGGGCTGGCGATGGATGAGGACGACGACGCCTTCATCGTCAACAACCGGGGAGTGCTCCAGACGCCCACCCGGCAATATGGCAAGCGCTTCGAAAAAGTACCCCTGACCATCCCCGAAACCGTCGACGGCACCCGGACGCTGAGAACGGTCGATCACGCCGGCCGTTCCATCCTCATGGGCATTGCCCCGATTCCCGACAGCCCCTTTTTGCTCATGATGGTGCGCCAGGAATCGGGCATCATGGATCTGTGGCTCAAGCCACGCATGCGCCTGATCGGTTTTCTGCTGTTCAGCATCGCCATGATCCTGGTCTCCATCCTGGGCGTGGCCACGTACCTGGTCAACCGCATCCATGCCGCCGACCAACGTCGGGTGCAGGCCCTGCATCAAGTGGAGTATGCCAACAAGCTCTCATCCATCGGCCGTCTAGCCTCGGGGGTGGCCCACGAAATCAACAACCCGCTGGCCATCATCAACCAGAAAACAGGACTGATCAAGGACCTGTTCACCATCAACAGCGACTATAGCGGCAACGAGAAGCTCATGCGGCTGGTGGACGACGTGCTGGCATCGGTGCGTCGCTGCGGCGCCATCACCCGGCGGCTGCTGGATTTCGCCCGGCACATGGAATCGTCCATCGAAGCGGTGGACATCGAGGCGATCATCCGGCAGGTGCTCGGCTTCATGGAAAAAGAGGCCGAACGGCGGTGCATCGTCGTCTCGGTGACGGTGCAGGGGGTCATTCCGATCTTTGAAAGTGACCGGGGCAATGTCCAGCAGATTTTCTTGAACCTGATCAACAATGCCTTTGCGGCCATGGCGGACGGCGGGCGGCTGGACGTCACGATCGGACGTAAAGGGGCCACGCATATCACGGTGACCGTGGCCGACACCGGGCACGGCATACCGGAAGCCGACCTGAAGCGCGTCTTCGAGCCCTTTTTTTCCACCCGTACCGGCCACGGGGGCACCGGCCTGGGGCTGTCCGTCACCTATGGGATGGTCTCGGAAATGGGCGGCGACATCAAGGTGAGCAGTCAACTGAACCGGGGAACCTCGTTTATGGTTACCCTGCCCCTGAAAGCCCTGCAGGAATCGCCTGCCGCCGCCTGTGCCGTATCCCCGGCAAACCGCGCTGCCGCCGGCAGCCCAATCAAGGAAGGGAAGACAACATGAAAGACGATTCCCAGGCCATGGCCGCCGAGGGGGTTCGCTTCTTCGGAGAGATATCGGCATCCATTTCCCACGAAATCAAGAACGTGCTGGCCATCATCAATGAAAACGCCGGGTTGCTCCAGGACATGGTTATGATGATCGAAAAGGGAATGCCGCTTTCGCCGGAACGGTTGTCGGGACTGGCTCGATCGATTGTGCGCCAGGTGAAACGGGGCGATCGGATCGTCAAGGACATGAACCGCTTTGCCCACAGCGCCGACCACCCCTCGGAGATCGTGGACCTTGGCGAGGTCATTCATTTTATATGCGTGCTGGCTGCACGGCTGATTGCCATGAAGGGCGAACCACCGAAGGTCGAGGTGCCGGCCACTCCGATTACCGCCGTCACCAACCGATTTTTTCTGGAAGACCTGGTGTGGGCCAGCCTGTGCCGGGCCATGGATGCCCGTGACCCGAACCAGATGATCTGCATCGTCGCAGAGAAAGCCGGAAACGCTCCCCGGATTCGTTTTTGCGGGTTAGCAGAGGATTTTCTGGCCAGTGAAGCGGGTCTTCCTTCGCCCCGGGAGACGATCGTGGCCGGGCTTCTCGGCGTCCAATTGAAGGCGGACAGAGAAAAGGGAGAAATCTGTCTTAATTTCCTCAAGTAAATATCGATGAACGCGAAAAAAAAATAGCATTTTCGACGGGCAACTTGAAAGGAGTCTAAAATGAAAGAAAGAGTACTGCTGGTTGACGACGAGGTGGAGTTTCTGGAAATCATGGCCGAACGCATGCGCGCCCGCGATATGGAGGTAACCACATCCACATCGGCCACCGAAGCGCTGTCGCTGATCGCCGCCGAATCCTACGATGCGGTGATCATGGATTTCATGATGCCGGAAATGGACGGTATTCAGGCCCTGAAGGCCATCAAGGAAAAACGACCGGAGATGCAGATCATCCTGCTCACCGGCCATGCGACGGTTAAAAAGGGTGTGGAGGCCATGAAGGCGGGCGCCATGGATTTTGTGGAAAAACCGGCCGACCTGGATGCGCTGACCAAAAAAATAAAAAAAGCCCACCATCAAAAAGCCGTCATCGTCCAAAAGCAGAGTCAGGACAAAGTCATTGAAATGCTTAGAAAATTCGGCATGTAGG
>JAGTUY010000394.1 GCA_018224455.1 Desulfosarcina sp. | reverse complement strand
CGGCCGGCGGCGTTCATGATCGGACTCGGCCTTCAAAAGTCCATGCAGGGCGCGGAGGCAGCCAGGGCCGTAGCATTGCTGCCGGCATTGCTGGGGCTTCACCGGGGATTTCAATACAGCAATTCGAGAGGGCATGAGATTGACTGGTCGACGATCAACGGCGGCCGGCTGCCCGGGCATCGGGGCAAGGTGGTCGGCCAGACCGGCATCGGGCGTCGGCTGGCGGCCGGTGAATTCAAGTTCGTCTATGTGTTCGGGTCGAACCCGGCCATGACGCTGCCCGACCAGTCCGCCGTGAGGCGCGGGCTGGATCGTGAGGACGTTTTCGTGGTCGTGCATGATACCCACTGGTCGGAAACCGCCGCCCGTGCCGATGTGGTCCTGCCGGCGCCCACCTTCCTGGAGAAGCGGGACGTCGCCGTTTCCGACCACCATCCCTTCAGTCGCCTGTCGGAACAAGCCATCGCGCCGCTGGGCGACAGTTGGCATGAAATCCGTGTGATGCAGCAACTCGCCCAACGGCTGGGCTTGACCGCCGACTGGCTTTACGAAGACCCGTGGGCGGCCCTGGAGAAGACATTTGAACATACTTACCGGGACGGCGGGGTGAAGCAACTTCTCGCCGGTGAGGTCCTTGAAGTGAAGCTGCGGCCGACCGACACGTATCAAACGCCCTCGGGCAAAATCGAGTTTGCCGCGACGGCCTCGCATGGCGGGTCGACTCCGCTGCCGACCCAACTCCCGCTGCCGCGTGAAGAATCATGGCTGGTTTTGCTGAACAGCTCGGTGGCCAACTATACGCACAGCCAATTCACGGACGTGTTCGGCCCCATCCCCCAGGTGGTCTGGGTCCACCCGGAGGATGCCGCCGGTCGGTCTATCGAAGATAAAGACGTGGTGGCGGTTTTCAATGAACTGGCATTGGTCACCGTCCACGCGAAGGTGACCGACAGGGTTCCACCGGGATCCTTGTGGGCACCGCGCCCGTTGACCGGTTTGAACGGCGTACCCTTGAATGCCCTGGTTCCCGGCGTTTCTCAAGGCATCGGCGGCGGCCCTATATTCAATTCCGTAAAAGTCAAAATCGAAGCGGCGGAGAGGCTTCCCGAAAGCGATGAACCGTGATAGCTATCGCATACATCGCCCCTTTCGACGGGATTTGCGCGCGAACTGGAAATCGATATTCAATGCCAGGGGGCAGGCTTGGCCAAGCACTCATGACAGGAAGAGTACCATTAGACCGATGACCGCAGGGATGGCTTGGATAAAGAGAATCTTGCGGCTGGTGGTTGCCGCGCCATACAGACCCGCGACCCGGACGCAGCCAAGGAAAAACACCTTCACACCGGCGCCGCTTGTGCCGAGGCTCAGACCCCAGAACAGTCCGGCAGCCAAGAAGCCGTTGTATAGCCCCTGGTTGGCGGCTCACACTTTTGAGGCGGTAGCGGCTTCCTTTGTCTGGCCGAAAGCGCGAAGCCCGGCCGGTTTGTCCCAAAGGAACATTTCAAGCACGAGGATGTAAACGTGCGCGCGTGCCATGAGACCGACAACGATATTGGCAATGGTGGAGACAAGTTTTCCCACCATTAAAAAAACAATACCTGCCCGATCATTGGATCATTGGGGCAGGTATTGTTTTAATTTCCTTCAAAGCGATGCTGATTAGTACATATCATCGCCCATTGGCGGCATCGCCGGCGCTTTTTTCTTCTCGGGCCTGTCGGCAATCATGGCTTCGGTGGTCAGCATGAGGCCGGCCACGGACACCGCGTTCTGCAGGGCGAAGCGCACCACCTTGGTCGGGTCGAGGACGCCGGAGCCCAGCAGGTTTTCGTATTGTTCGGTGGCGGCGTTGAATCCGTAATCATCCTTGCCTTCCAAAACCTTGTTGAGCACCACGGAGGCTTCCAGACCGGCGTTGCAGACAATCTGGCGCAAGGGTTCCTGAAGGGCGCGCTTTAAAATGGCTACACCGTTCTTCTGCTCACCCTTTGCCTGAACCTTCTCAAGGGCAGCCATGCAGCGGATCAGGGCCACGCCGCCGCCGGGGACAACACCTTCCTCAACGGCCGCACGGGTGGCGTTCAGCGCGTCTTCCAGGCGAGCCTTTTTCTCTTTCATTTCGGTTTCCGTGGCCGCACCGATGCTGACGACGGCCACACCACCGATCAGTTTAGCCAGCCGTTCCTGGAGCTTCTCACGGTCGTAGTCGGAGGTGGTTTCTTCGAGCTGCGCACGGATCTGGCGCACCCGGCCCTCGATGGCAGACTTGGCGCCGGCGCCGTCGACGATCGTGGTATTGTCCTTGTCGATCTTCACGGTGCGGCATTTGCCCAGGTCGGTGATGGTGATATTTTCCAGCTTGATGCCCAGATCTTCCGAGATCACCTGGCCGCCGGTGAGGATGGCGATATCCTCGAGCATGGCCTTGCGGCGATCACCGAAACCGGGCGCCTTGACGGCGGCGACCTTCAAGGTGCCCCGCAGCTTGTTGACGATCAGTGCCGCCAGGGCCTCGCCGTCCACATCTTCGGCGATGACCAGCAGGGGTTTACCGGAGCGGGCCACCGATTCCAGCAGGGGAATCATATCCTTCATGTTGGAAATTTTCTTTTCATTGAGCAGGATGAAGGGTTCGTCCAGTTCGGCGACCATCTTTTCGGCATTGGTGACGAAATAGGGTGAACTATACCCTCTGTCGAACTGCATGCCTTCGACGATGTCCAGGGTGGTCTCCATGCCCTTGGCCTCTTCCACGGTAATGACGCCCTCTTTGCCGACTTTCTCCATGGCTTCGGAGATCAGCTTGCCCACGGTTTCGTCGTTATTGGCAGAGATGCTGCCCACCTGTTCAATTTCCTTGCGGTCTTTGGTGGGTTTGGAGAGCTTTTTCAGGGCATCGATCACAGCGACCGCGCCCAGGTCAATGCCCCGCTTGATGGACATGGGAT
>JAGTUY010000393.1 GCA_018224455.1 Desulfosarcina sp. | reverse complement strand
GGGTTCTCTTATGAAACTTAGCCAAAATGGCATAGTTTCATTTCCGTTTAAACCGGCCCAAGGCCGGCGGCTGTGCTGGGTTCTGGGTTACAGGGTTTCAGCCTTGAGCTTATCCGCTATTGATTTCACGTTTCTTTGAGCCATGCCTTCATGAGTTGGGTGGAACCGGAGCGATTCTCATTGATCGCATTTTCGATTTGCCGTGTGTAGCTGTTGTCTCTATCCGACTCTGCATAGCGTCGCTCCAGCTCCTTGATGGTTTGCGGAAGCTGCTCCAGCATCTGAATTTCCTCAATGGGTGTCGATGTCAGCCAGCGCGCCAGCGGTTTGATGATCATCATGAAGGATAAGAGAAAGAAGATCGCCGTCGCCGTATACTTGATCAGGCTCTGGTGCGTCTTGATGATCTCCATCCACCCGGGAGGTTCCGGCAAAGCGGTCATATCGGAAGCCGGTTCCACTTCAAAGGGGATGTTCACCACTTCTATCTTGTCGCCTCTGTCGGCATCGTAATCCACGGCACTCTTGACGATATTCTCAAGCTTGGTCATTTCCTCCGCTGCCCGGGGAACATACTGCGCCGGCTCCCCCTCAGCGCCCGCTTCAGGCTGCTGGTAGGTGCCGTCTACCACCACGGCTACGGAAAGGCGCTGGATGCTTCCAATCGGCATGATCTGGCGATTGGTCAGCTTGCCGACTTCATAATTTTTGGTAAACTGCTGTTTTTGATTTTTAGCGGCAGCATCGATCGCCGCCGTCCCCGGGTTGCCCGGAACCACGTTGGCCTGAAGACCCGGAACGCCGGCTGCGGTTCCGGCGGAATCATTCGAAACCGAGCTGGATGCCTGTTCGCTGCGGATCACCGAATTATCCGGCAGGAAAAGCTCCTCTGTTTTTTCCTGCTGGATGAAATTGAGCAGACACGATACCCGGACGATGGCCTTATCCTGCCCCAAAACGCTCTCCAGCATGGTTTTAACGCGGCTTTCCAGGAGTCGTTCTTTCTTCTCCTGAAAGGCCAGTTGATTGGAAGTAATCTGGCTGACGGTGGATTTTTCTTTGAACCCGGCCAGCATTTTCCCGCTGTTGTCGATAACGGTCACATCCTCCGTGCTCAAGCGCGATACACTGGAAGAAATCAGGTGAACGATTCCCTGGACCTGCGCTTTGCTCAGATGTTTGCCGCGCCTCAGCTTGAGGATGACCGATGCGGTTGCCGGATCCTCCTCTTCGATGAACAGGGATCGCGCGGGCATGACGATGTGCACCCGGGAGCTTTCCACCTCCATCAAGGTGTTGATGGTACGACTCAGTTCCCCTTGAAGCGCCCGCTGGTAATTTACATTCTGAACGAACTCGGTCATTCCCAGTTGCGTGTCGTCAAACACCTCGAATCCGATGCCGGTGCCGCGCGGCAATCCCTGCGAGGCCAGTTCCAGCCTTGTTTCATAGATCTTCTCATAGGGGATGCTTACACCCGTACCATCCATGGTGAGCTGGTAAGGAATCTGCCTTTCTTTCAGTTGCCCGACGATTTCAGCGGCGTCTTCCGGCGCCAGATTGCCGTACAGGGGGTGCAGGTCGCCGGTTTCCGACCAGGTCAATAAAAAGGCCAGCCCGGCAACGGTGCCGCCGACCAGAATGGCCATGGCCACCAGCTTTCCCGTAGAGAGCCCCTTGAGGGCCATTTTTAGTTGTTGCGGCAGTGTGGACAATGCAAAGGCCATCGCTACTCCGTTTGACGGTTCTGGGTACTGAGTTCCGGGTTCTGGGTTCTGGGTTCTGGGTTCAGGGTTCTGGGTTCAGGGTTCTGGGTTCAGGGTTCTGGGTTCTGGGTACTGAGTTCTGGGTTCTGGGTTCCGGGTTCAGGGTTCTGGGTTTTATCGATTTTGCTCATTAGTAAGGAAAACCGACGATCTCTGAACGCTGAACCTTTGAACTTTTGAACCATTCCTTTTGTTATATAGACATTCGACGAATTTCGTCGAAGGCGGTCATGAGCTTGTTGCGGATCTGCAAGACCAATTCAAAGGAAATCTCCGCTTTTTTCATCGAGATCATCGTGTTGTGAATATCCTGGTTCTTGCCGGTGGCCAGATCGTTGATGGTTTGATCCGCGTCGAGCATTTTCCCGTTGACCTCGGTCAACGAGCGTTTGACATAATCGCCGAAGGATGTCGACGACGCCTCAGGCGTCTGTTTTTCTGGTGCATCGATTGTCGGCAGGATCGTCTGCAAATTCGAAATTGTCAGATCGTTCATGTGGCTTTTCCTATCTCCAGTGCGATCGCCGTCATGTCCTTCGTGGCGCGCACCGCTGTGGCATTGGCCTCGAAGCTCCTGCTGGCGGAAATCATGTTGACCATCTCTTCGACGATATTGACATTCGGCAGCCGGATATAACCCTTTTCGTCGGCATCCGGATGACCGGGGTCGTATTTTTCCACAAATGGCTTGTTGTCCTCGATGACCCGTGCCACCTTGACACCGCCTGCCCCTTCACCCAGGCGCTGGTCCAGCACCTCCTTGAACCCCCTCGTTTGCACCGCTTCGAAGATGACATCCTTGCGTTTGTAGGGCTCTCCGGTTTCCGTCCGAGTCGTGTTCACATTGGCCATGTTGCTCGCAATGAGATTCATTC
>JAGTUY010000392.1 GCA_018224455.1 Desulfosarcina sp. | reverse complement strand
TCGGCATATTGCCGGATGAGGCGATGGGCCGGATTGAACGAGGCGGCGGCACTTTGGGCCACGTAGGCGATGCGGGCTCCGCGGATACCGCGCATCTGCGATTCAGGCGCGCCGAAGCGTTCCTGCCCGTCGAAGACGATGGCATTGCCGCTCTTCATTTCGAAAGCAAGCGTTTGGTTCAAATGGTGGACGCCAAGGACCTCAATGCGGCGCCGGTTCCGGCGGCCGGCCCCATGGGTGTCATGCCTGAAAATACCGGATAACCGATCCATTGCCTGACAGACCGTTGAAAAAGGGCAAGCAAGGCGTCTGATTGTCGGGAATGAATCAAAAAGGGTGGGAATTCATCACTGGATCATGCCCGAGAAGCTTTTTAAGGTAGTCAAGGGCCAGTGTGGCGAATAGCTCATCGCGGGTCATCTGTGCGAGCAGGGTTTGGCTGTCAAACTTACCGCCGACTTTTTTCAACAGCATTTCGGATGACGCGATGCGCTGTTCCAGGCCGGATAAATAATCCTTGGCGTATGCCCTCAGCGTGGGGGTCGGAAGATGCTTGGATTTTGAAAAGGTCTTTGCCAAGGTGGCAGGCTCCGGCAGCCGGGGGTCTTCCAGCACCGCTGTAAACGCGTCAGCCACGCGGACCAGTCCCCGATGAATATGTTTGGATTTGACCATGTTTATCCCCGCCCAGCCGGCCTTGACCCAACTGACGGCCCCACAGGTGACAACCGGCTTTCCAGGATCCGCTTGATAATAAACGGTCACCCCGAATGAATCATACATATAGGTATCGGCCCAGCCCAGTCCCTTGACGTTCAATCCCTTATCCGTGGTGTACAGGTAGCTCCACGCTTCGTCTTTGCCCAGCACCCACCCCCTTCTGCCTACCGCCGACGGTTCCTGCTGCCGGTAGACGTTGATCATGATCTTCCCCTTCTGGTAGGGGCCGAGGATGACCATCCGGTCGACATCGTAACTGTAGTAGGCGCCGGTGTGCTGATCCGGTGTGATGGTAATGTGCTCGGCCCCTTCAAGGATGAACGGTGCATTCAAACCAGTGGATGCCTCTCGCAGCCGGTCGAACTGCTGATCATCGCCATCCACCCGGGTCCACCGGGACAACCGCAGGGAGGACGGCCAAAAGAAAAAGGACGGAATATCGGCATCCAGAATATAGTCGGTAATACGCTGGACACCGGTGTTGACGGTAAATTGATTATAGGCGGATGGCGCGTCGAAGGAGTCGTCGGCCCGGTAGCGGGCGTCGGCCGGTTTGGGTGCCAGGATAAACGCCATCAGGGGCTCAATGTGTCGCCCATCATAAGCCGCACCATCCTTGTTGTTGACCTGATCAAGAAGGTAATGAAGCGTCGAGATTACATTCGGCGGCAATTCGGTGCGCAGGTCTGATGCGGGGGCATTGCCGGCCATCAGAAATGATAAGCCACCGGCGATAAAAAACCAAAACGTTCGACAGGAGAGCGCAACAGGTTTCATGAAATTCTCGATATATTGTTTTAATCGGCGCCGCAACAAGATGCCACTTAACCATTGGCCCAAAATGGCGCCCGGGGTTTTTCCAATAGGGCAATCTAATGGATCGCGCTGGAAAAGGCCAGTAAAAGAAATGTCACGGCTCAGGAACTTACGCAGGCGGGAACCGATTGTCAAGTTGGCGCCGGCGGGTCATACCGGCGCCCCTGTATTTACCCGATCAGATCAGATAAATTTGGGTTTGCTGACTTTCTTGAGATCCCAGGCTTTGATCTTGAAGGATTTGTCGTGCTTGCCGGGGTTGAAATAAACCACGTCCTTTTTGGCCAGGTCCGGATCCATGAAAATCGGCAGTGGGGTCAACTGGCCGAAGGGCGGCACACAGCCCACTTCGCAGCCCACTTTTTCAAGCACGTCTTCGGGTTTGGCGAAGGCGACCTTTTTGGTCCCGATACCTGCTGCGGCTTTTTTCCAGTCCACCTTTTTGTCGCCGGGCATCACCAGCACCACCATTCGCTTCTCCTTGGTCAGCAGGACCAGAGACTTGACGGTTTCGGCTTCGCTGACCCCTAAAGCCTCGGCCATGGCCGGATTCGTATACACCGGTTCGTGCTCGACCACCTCGTAGGCGATCTTGTTTTTCTTTAGTATATCAACGATATTGGCTTCCACGGGCATCGCCACCTCCAATCAAACAATCTCCAAATTTCAATACCCAAAATTCAAATAAATCCCAAATCACAATATCGAAATCTCAAACGAGAGCAAAGACCGGCAGTTGAATTTCTGGATAGATGTACCACCTTGCCTTATTAATTGCGTATTATGCCGTCGCCTCATCCACGATCTCGGCAATATCCTTGACGACGATGGCCGATTCCTTGTCCATGAGGCCGTCCGAGAGCATCGTGGTGCAGAAGGGGCAGGCAGCGGCCACGGTGGCCGCACCGCTTCGCATCACCTCTTCGGCCCGGTCAACGTTGATGCGCTTTCCCAGGGTCTCTTCCATGAACATGCGGCCGCCGCCGGCACCGCAGCAGAATCCCATCTCACGGATGCGCTGCATTTCGGTCAACTGGCCGTTGTTCATGGAGCGCAGCAGGTCGCGGGGCGGCTGGACAATACCGTTCCAGCGGCTCAGATAGCAGGAATCGTGGAACGTCAGCGATCCAATGCTGTTCCCGTTGGGCTTCAGGCGCCCCTGTTTGTGCAGGTCGAAGAGCAGTTCGGCGTGGCTGACCACCGGGTAGGCGGCGCCGAACTGGGGGTATTCGTTCTTGATGATATTGAAGCAGTGGGGGCAGCCGGTTAGAATTCGTTTGGGTTTGTACCCGTTGAGCGTCTCAACGTTCTGCTGAATCAGCATCTGGGCCAGGTATTCGTTGCCGGCCCGCCTGGCCATGTCGCCGTTGCAGGATTCCTCCGTGCCAAGGATGGCGAAGTTCACCCCGGCGCGCTGAAGCACCCGGGCCATGGCCTGGGAGATCTTTTTGCCCCGGTCGTCGAAGGACCCGGCGCATCCCACGAACCAGAGCAGGTCGGCATCTGGGTTGTCGCCCATCAACGGCACGTCCATGCCCTTGCACCAGTCCGCTCGGCTGTCGGCGCCGAATCCCCAGGGATTGGACTGGTTTTCCAGGTTGGTAAAGGTCTCCTGGACCTCAGGCGGGAAACTGGCTTCCATGAGCACCTGGTGCTTGCGCGCCTCGATGATGAAATCGAGATGCTCGATGTTCACCGGGCAGATGTCCTCACAGGCCCGGCAGGTGGTGCAGGACCACAGCACGTCGCCGGTGACCGGGGCGTCGTCGCGCACGATGGGCTCGACCTGGTCGAAGCTGCCCCCCAGGATGGCGTCGGACTGATCCAGCAGGTCGACTTTTAGGTCATGGACGATCTTTTTCGGTGAAAGGGGCTTGTCCGTATGGGCCGCCGGGCACTGCTCTTCGCAGCGGCCGCACTCGGTGCAGGCGTAGAGGTTGAGCACGTTCTTCCAGTTCAGTTCACTGACCTTGCCCAGGCCGAAGGTCTCCAACGCCTCGTTTTCGATGTCGGTTTTGGCGATGGCCTTCTCCCGCTCGAGCGGCTTAAGAAAGACATTGGGCGCGGCGGCCAACAGATGCAGGTGCTTGGAACCGGGGATGTAAACCAGAAACCCGAGGATGGTGGCCATGTGGATCCAGTAGGCAATCTCGTAACCGGCAAAAACCTGCCGCGGGCTCATCCGGTCGAGGCCGAAGAGGCCCACAAGCCAACCGGACAGGGGAAAAACGCCGCGATAGTCATACGCGCCGGGTTCGACGGACAGCAGGGTCTGAAAGGCGTTGATGGCCTGAAATGTGATGATGATCAGACAGGTAAAAAGAATGATCAGGTTGGCGTCGGTCCCTAAAGTCAGGTAGGGCGGACGCAGCATGGTCCGCCGGTAGATGGCATAGGCAAATCCGACCAGTACGAATGCGGCCAGAATATCGGCCGTAAACAGGTATGCACCATAGAGGCCGGGGATCCAATTGCCCACCTCGAAAGCCGGGCAGATCCCCTTGATCATCAATTCCAGGCTGTGGGGCTGCACCGCCAGAAAGCCGAAAAAGATCAGGGTGTGAGCGATACCGGGCAATTTTTTGCGCCGCACGTTGGCCTGGCCCAGCACATCCTTGAACAGCACGCCGATGCGCGCAGAGATCTGGTCCAGTTTGAATTGGGTGGTGCCTTCAACGGCCATCATCACGCGATAGAGCCGTCTGACCCGTATGAAGAAAAAAGAGAAGGCCCCGACAAGGGCCATGAGCATGACAAATGATTTGACGATGGTGTACTGTTCCATGAATCACTCCGGGTAAGACCTTGACGGCCACATAAAAGACAGATTACGGCAGGTTTTCAGGAACCAATCCAGCAACTCTGCCTTGCTGAGAAGATACGGTATTCGAATGAGTGTTCAGAAGCGGTAGGTTGAGGTCCAGATCAAGGCCGCAGGATGATTGAAACCGCAGGCGTAGCAGCGCTACGTCGAGGATTTCAACCATCCGAGAACGCCGATATGGGCCTCAAGATGCCGTTTCCGAACGCTCATTACCGTTTTTCTTTGAGGACCTCTGTCAGCACCGGCACGATGTCGAACAGATCACCGACAAATCCATAATCGCACTTTTCGAAGATGGGTGCATCCTTGTCCGTGTTGAAGGCCACAATTACCTTTGACGTTTTCATGCCGGCAAAATGCTGCACCGAACCGGAGAGGCCGCAGCCGATATACAGCCGGGGGCTGACGGTCTTGCCGGTCTGCCCCACCTGCATGGCATGAGGAGCGAAACCCGCATCCACGGCGGCGCGTGAGGCGCCGATGGTGCCGCCCAGCAACCGGGCGCATTCAGCCAAAATTTTATAATTGTCCGCCGATGCGATGGGCCTGCCGCCGGTAACGATGACACCGGCCTCGGTCAGGTCAACCGTGTCGGCGGCCTCCTTCTTCACGTCCACCACCTTGACCAGACACGGATCCTCGACGGGTGCCGCAAAGGACTCCACGGCGGCGTCTGCCGGCGCCTCCACCGCCTCGATGGCGTTGGGACGAAGGGCGCACAGCACCACCGGGCCGGACATCTTGACCGTGGCAAACGTTTTACCCGAGAAGTGAGATTTCTTAACCGTTTTTGCGGCCAGGTCAACGGCCATGCAGTCGGAAGCCAGGGGAAGGTCCATCGATGCCGCCAGTCTGGCAAAAATGTCGCGCCCCTGGGCGCTGGCCATTCCCAACAGGGCGTCCAGGCTGTAGTTGTCGATGGCGGCGGCCAGTGCCCTGGCCTTGAGGTCCGGACTGGTCGACAGGTCGCCGCCCGCCGCGGACACCTGAACCACTTTGTTGGCGCCGTATTTTTCGAGGACCGCCTTGGCGCCGTCCGCCGAACCGTCCAGCATCAGGGCGACGATCGTCCCGTCGCCTTGACTGCGAGCAGCGGTCAGAACGCCGAAGTTGGTGTCCTTGACATTGCCGTCTTCGGTTTCAATCAGTATGCCAATGGTAGCCATGCTTTTTCTCCTTAGATGACTTTTTCTTCTTCTTTAAGTATCCTCACCAGCTCTTCCATCGCCTGGCGGACATCGCCACCCAGCATCTTGGCGCCGGTGCGCTCGGGAACCTTTTCCAACTTGACCAGTTCGCTCTGGGCACCGTCGAGGGAAACACCCAGATCGGCGAGGGTCATCTCTTTGATCGGTTTTTTCTTGGCCTTCATGATGTCCGGAAACTTGGGGTAGCGCGGCTCGTTGAGACCCTTGGTGGTGCCCAGCACGCAGGGAAGGGCCACTTCGAGCACCTCTCGCGCCCCGCCGCCAATCTCATGTCCCACGGTGGCTTTGCCGTCAGCGATTTCGAGCCTGTTGATTTCGTTGACCACCGGCAGTTCCATGGCAGCGGCCAGGCGATAGAGTGTTTGAAAGCCTTCGGAGTCCACGGCACCCTTGCCGGTAAAAATGATGTCCGGCTTGCCGTCCTGTTGGATGGCTGCCGCAAGCGCCCGGGCCGTGGTCTGGCTGTCCAGGAACTGGTTCGCGATGGTGACCAGGATGCCCCGGTGGGCCCCCATGGCCATGGCCGCACGAATGGTGGCAGCCGCCGCCGCCTTGCCGACGGTGACAACGACCACTTCGCCGCCGTTCTTCTCCACCAGTTGTACAGCCTGCTCGACCGCGTATTCGTCGTAGGGGTTGGCGATGAATTTGCAGCCGGCATCATCGAAACCGTTTTCGCCGACAACCTTGATGTTGGCCGCCGTGTCTGGCACATGTTTAGCGCATACGTAAATCTGCATGATGATTTCCTCTAAATTTCAACATTATGGATTATCACCTTGTTAATGTTTGTTCAGAAACGAGGTTTATTGTTCGAGATCAAGGCGCGCTGAAAATTTTACCACAGGCATATAGTTAATATTCCGAGGATAAAATTTTCAGCGTAACGCAGATATCGGGCAAAAAAACCGTTTCTGGACGAACATTAGCCTTTCATCCGCTCGTTCTTGGGATCATACAGCGGCATGACCACCACTTCGGCGGCCAGACGCTTACCCAGTACTTCCACTTCCAGCCGGGTTCCCGGCGCGGCCAGTGCCGGCGGCACATAGCCCAGGGCAATGCTCTTGTCGGTGCGGTGTCCGTATCCGCCCGAGGAGGTCATGCCCACGATCTGGTCACCGTTGAAGATCGGGTTGTAGCCCCACGGATCGGCATCCTCTGCCTGGCATACCAGACAGACCAGCTGACGCGGGACGCCGGCGGCCATCTGCTTTTCAATCCCGGCCTTGCCGATAAATTCCTTATCCATCTTCACCGTCCAGGCCACATTGGTCTCCAGCGGGGTGTGGTGAACGTTCATTTCACTCTTCCAGGCCAGATAGCCCTTTTCCAGACGCATGGAATCCATAGCGTACATACCGAACATTTTCAGATCGAATGCTTCTCCCGCAGCCATGAGGGTCTGGAAAACAGGAATCTGGGATTCGATGGGATGGAAAATTTCGTAGCCCAGCTCACCCACGTAATTCATGCGGTTGACCCGGCATTTGACCCGTCCCACGTAGATTTCACGGCTGGTACCGAAGGGGAAGGCTTCGTTGGAGACATCGTCGTAGCAAGCCTTGGCGAGCACGTCCCGGCTCTTCGGTCCGGCCAGGACCAGACAGCCCTGCTGGTAGGTCACGTCTTCCATGCCGACGCTGCCGTCGGCCGGCAGGTTTTCCATCAGCCAGTGCTGGTCGTGGCGCTTGCCCACGGAAGCGGTGACACAGAAATACTCACCATCCTTGATCCGGGTGACGGTCATGTCCGACTTGAAGTTACCGTTGTGGTCCAGCATGGGGGCCAGGGCGATGCGGCCGTCTTTGACCGGCACCTTCTGACAGGTCAAGTTGTTGAGCCAGGCCTCGGCACCGGGTCCGCTGATGCGGGTCTTGGCAAAGCGCGAGAGGTCCAGAATGCCAACGCTCTCCATGACGTGCTTGCACTCGGCGTCGACAATGTTGAAGGTGTTGTTGCGCTTCCAGCCCGGATTTTCACGATTGTCGGCAGGGGCCTGGGTGAAGTAGTTGGGGCATTCCCAGCCGTAGTAGTCGCCGAACACGGCTCCAGCCTGCTTCTGGTACTCGTAGACTGGCGCGGTGCGGTTGGGACGGGCGGCGTCACGCCAATCGTTGGGGCAGATAATCGCATAGAGGCGCGGATAGGTGTCCTCGATCTTCTCATGGTTGTAGGCCCAATTGGCGAAGCTGCCGTAGCGGCGGCTGTCCACCGGCCACAAGTCGATCTCGGGCTCGCCGTTCATGATCCAGCCGGCCAGGTAGTGGCCGATGCCGCCGGCCTGGGTGATGCCGAAACTGTAGCCGCAGGCGTGGAAGAAGTTCTTCAACGGATAGGCCGGGCCGACCAGCGGGTCGCCGTTGGGGGTGTAGGTAATGGGGCCGTCGGTCACATGCTTGAAACCGGTGTCGCCCATGATCGGGAAACGGTAAATGCCATTTTCGATGAAATCGGCGATGTGGTCGATGTCCGGCTGCAGTTCGGTCTGGGCGTAATCCCAGGGCACCCCTTTGGGATTCCACTGCTTGACCTTGCTCTCGTATAGGCCCAGAATCAGGCTGTCCATCTCCTGGCGGATATAGATGGAGCGGTCGGGATCGCGCACCAGGGGCAGGTAAGCCTGGTGTTTTTCAACGACATCGATGGCCTCGAAGAGGATGTGGGTGTGCTCACCGGCGATGGAGGGGATCTCCAGACCCACCATCTTGGCCACTTCCGGCGCCCACAGGCCGGCCGCATTGACCACATATTCACAGGTGACATCGCCCTTGTCGGTGTGCACCAGCCACTCACCGGCAGGGGTACGGTCGATGCCGGTCACCTGGGTGTGGGTGTTGATTTCGGCGCCGTGCCGCTTGGCACCGATGCTCATGGCCATGGTGATGCCGTTGGGATCCACGTCGCCGTCATCGGGCCAATAGAGGCCGCCGATGATGCCCTCGGTGTTGATGAGCGGATGCATCGCCTTCATTTTTTCCGGAGTGATCCAGCTCACGTCCAGACCCAGGCAGCGGTTCATGCTGTAAATGTAACCCAACTCTTCCATGCGGCCGGGGTTGTCGGCCGTGCGGATGGAGCCGGTGGTGTGCCAGCCTACACTCTGGCCGGTTTCGGCCTCCAGACCCTGGTAGATCTCGATACTCTTCATGTTGACCTGGGTGCAGTAGTAGTTGCCGTGAAAAAATGAGCAGTTGCCCGCCGCCATCCAGGTGGAGCCGGAGGTGAGCTCGTGCTTTTCGATCAACATCACATCTTTCCAGCCGTATTTAGCCAGATGATAGGCCACGCTGACGCCGATGGCGCCCCCGCCGATAACGACCACTTTTGCCTGTGTTTTCATAACCGTTCCTCTCCTTTTGATATGACATAGCCTCGGTGCATATCGAGCGCCAATATTTTTTTAAGTCTATAGACGTCTATCTCAGGCTGATCTCACTTGGCCGCGCCATAAGCGCCGTTGAGAAAATAATCCATCATTCGGTTTTTGGGTTTACGAACATAGGTGTCGAAGAACTCGGCAAATCCGCCGGGGTAGTAGATCATCACCAGGATCAGCAGCAGGCCGTAGAGCAGCAGGTTCAAGCCCGGCAGGTTGGTCAGGGATGAGCGCACCAGTTCCATGGCGAAGATGAAGGGAAAGGCGATGGCCGCCCCGCCCCACAGGCTGCCCCGCCCGCCGATGTAGGCTACCGCCAGCACTTCCACGGTCTTGGAGGTGTGCATCATGTCCGGGGTGAGAATGCCGTAGTAGTGGGCGTAAAAGCCCCCCATCCAGCCGCCCAGGGCGCAGCTCAAGGTGAAGTTCACCAGCCGGTAGAAGATCGGGTTGATCCCCGAGGTGCGCGCCGCCTCCATGTTCTGGCCGATAGCTTTGAAGGCCAGGCCCATCTTGGTGCGCGTGCACCACTTGCAGATGATGTAGATGGCCACCATCATGGTCAGGCACAGGTAGTAGTAGGGCAGGTTGGATTGGGTTTCGAACAGCCGATCCACGCGCATGCCCAGCGGGCCGCGGGTCAGCCAGACCATCTTGGTGGCCAGCCCCATCAGGGCCAAACCGAAGAACCAGGCCAGGCATGCGGCAAATATGCCCCGCAGTCGCAAGGTAACGGCGCCGATCACAAATCCCAGGAAACCGGATAGCAGCCCGCCGGCCAACATGCCGAACCAGGGGGTCAGGCCGATGCGATCGGCCAGGATGGCCGAGGTGTAGCCCCCCAGGCCCATGATGGCCGCATAGCCGAAGTTGACGATGGAGATGAACCCGGCCGTAAAGTCAAAGGCCACCGCCAGGGCCGCGATAAAGGCGGCACTGATCAGCCAGCGCAGCAGGTACTCCTGGTTGAAGGGCGGAAACAGGGGCAGCACGAACAGCACCACCAGGGCGATCACTCCGGCCGGAGTGAAGCACAACAGGTCCAGCAGCTTGTTGACAGGGTTGTTCTGGTCCATGAATCCTCCGCTATTTGTCCAGGACGCCGCGCACTTCGGAACCGAATATGCCGCTGGGTTTGAAGATCAACACCACGATGATCAGGGCCGAGGGCACCACGAAATCCCAGCCGGAGCCGATGTACTCGATGGTCAGCACCTTGAGCAGGGCCACCATGAAAGCCCCCATCACCGCCCCGAGCACGTTGCCCAGGCCGGCCAGAATCACCACGAACCAGGCCATGTACAGGGGCTCCAACCCCACCGACGGATAGGCGGGGTACATGAACAGCAAGCTGGCGCCGGCAATGGCCGCCAGGGAGCAGGAGAGGGACATGGTCAGCATAAGGATGCCCTTGAGGCCGATGCCCACCATCAGGGCGCCGTTCTCGTCCTGGGACACGGCGCGGATGGCCCGGCCCGTGCGGGTGTAAGTCATGAAAAACCAGAACACCACCACCACGATGGCCGCCAGGGTAAAGGACATGGCCCGGTCGCGGGAGATGAACACGTCCATGATCGAGATGGGCATGCCGGCCCAATAGCGCGTGATGCCTTTGAAGTCGGCCCCGAAGAAGAGCTGGTGGGCGTTGATCAGCACCACCGACAACCCCACGGTGAGCAAAAAGGAGTTCATCACCCAGTTCTCCCGGCTGCGCTTTCTCAGCTGGGAGAAGACCAGGACCTCTGAGGCCACCCCCACCAGGGCACCCACGATCATGGCCGCCACGATGGTGATCAGCGGGCCCAGAAAGACCAGCGACGAATCGGGGTTCATCGTAATATAGTTATTGATGGGCGTGAACACATAGTAGGCCGTCAACGAACCGATCATGAAATACTCCCCGTGGGCGAACATGGGGATGTTCATCACGCCGAACACCAGGGCCAGGCCCATGGCCACCAGGGCCAGCATGCCGCCGGTGACCACGGTGTTGACCAGCACGTAGCCGCCGCGGTCCAACGTGGCCGCCACGGCCACGACCACGGTCAGAATGACCGCCATGCCTGCGGCGGTCCTGCTCCATTTGGAGACGCGTTCCCAGATGCGTTTTTCGACCTGCTCTACCATGAACCTGTTCCTTTCCGATTAAACCCCTAAAAAGACCTTTCTCACATGGGCGTCGCAGGCCAGGTCGCTGCTCTTGCCGGACAGCTCGATGCGTCCGTTTTCCAGCACGTAACCCCGGTCGGTCACCGCCAGGGTCTTGGTCACGTTCTGCTCGACCACCATGATGGTCATGCCCTGCTTGATCAGGGTGTCCAGGCTCTGGAAGACGTTTTCGGTGAGCAGCGGAGCCAGGCCGAAGGAGGGTTCGTCCACCAGCAGCAAGGTGGGGTTGGACATCAGCCCGCGTCCGATGGCCAGCATCTTGCGCTCGCCGCCGCTCATGGTTCCGGCCAGCTGGTTGCGCCGCTCCACCAACCTCGGGAACAGGTCGAACACAAAACCCAGGCGGTCCTTTTGCAGCCGTTTGTCCTTGATGGTGTAGGCCCCCATGGCCAGGTTCTCCTGAACGGTCATGTTGACGAACAGGTTCATCGCCTCGGACACCAGGGCGATGCCCTTGCGGGCCACCTTGTTGCCCGGCAGACCGCCGATGGGTTCGCCCTTGAACAGGATCTCGCCGCTCATGGGCGGGACGAGTCCGGCGATGGTCTTAAGCGTGGTGCTCTTGCCCGCCCCGTTGGGGCCCACCAGGCACACGTACTCGCCGGTGTCCACAGTCAGCGACACGTCGCGCAGGATCTGCAGATAGCCGTAGCCGGCATTGAGGTTATTCACTTCCAGTAGCATCGCCTCTCCCTGCGGCTTCGTAAAAAGCCCGATATCCGCGTTACGCTTCGTCCCTCGTCACTGCGGCGTACGACCATGTACGCCTCGCTCCTCGGGACTCGCAAGCCTTGATCTCGAGCTTTTTACAAAGCCTTCCGAAATCCGGCGGGTTTTTTCGATAGGGGAGCGGCTTCCAGCCGCGATTCTTCACATCGTATCGCGGCTGGAAGCCGCTCCTACGCATCATGTTTCCTCAGACAAAATTTTGCCAATTA